>CAYUXK010000005.1:0-21526 GCA_964448835.1 uncultured Clostridium sp.
CGTAGAAGTTTTTGTCGTTTAGCTTATCAGTTGTGATGCGCAGGCCTTCGCCGAAGCGCTGGAAGTGGACTATCTCGCGTTCGCGCAAGAACTTAATCGGGTCACGGACATCCGGATCGTCAACAAGGCGCAGAATATTGTCATAGACCGTGCGCGCCTTTTGCTCGGCTGCCATATCCTCCACAATATCTGTTATTGTGTCGCCCTTGCTCTGTATTCCCGCTGCCGACCACGGTGTTCCGCTTGCCGCTTGGGGGTAAATCCCCGTTGTGTGGTCAACGAAATACGCATCAAAGCCCTGACGCTTTATTTCATCTATCGAAAGGTTTTTGGTAAGCTGATATACTATCGCGCCTATCATCTCAAGGTGGCCGAGCTCCTCAGTACCGATATCGGTTAATATTGCGCGAAGCTCGGGGTAAGGCATAGCAAAGCGCTGGCTAAGGTAACGAATTGAGGCGCCAAGCTCGCCATCGGGGCCTCCGTATTGTGTCATTATGATTTGAGCGAATTTCGCGTTTGGTTTTGTAATTTTAACGGGGTATTGCAGTCTCTTTTCGTATATAAACATCAGCAGGCACACCCTTCCCAATCCCACGGCCACGGATTCTTAACCCATTGTGTCGCGTCACCGTCAAAAATCGTGAGTGGACCGCATTCTTCAATGTAGCAGCGCCTTGCCGCTCTATACTCATTTTCAAACCTGCTTCTGATTGCCAGAGCAGCCGAATCCCCCGGGTGAGTGTCCAGGAACAGACGCATTTCAAGCATGGCGAAATTCAGTTCGTCATATCTTTTGCCAGCCTCATATGTGTTTTTATTCACTTGGCGCACCCCCCGAGAAACGGTTTGTCAAGCACAGGGAAAAGCGTACCCACATCATATGCCTTCGCAAGCGGATACATATCAAGGCTTATTTGCATGGGAACATACGCCATGCCTACCACTGGGTTTGCCGGCAGCGGCGAGATGCTCGGCACATGCATATACATTCGTTGATCATAGCCGCTATATCCCCTCGCCGCGCACCCGCAGCGATTTGTATCATTCATAGCTGTAAATGACTCCTTTATAGGTATTTGAGAGCATACTGCCCTCACGGCATTATATGCCGATTGGAAAAGCCTGTGCAAAAAGGCGGTTGCCAACAGGAGAAAAATATGATAAAATAATTTCATTAAAATTATAAAGGAGCAACCTTTGTGGACATATCAAAAATACTTTCCCACTGCGACCACACCCTGCTCGCTGTTGATTCAACATGGGGCGAAATCAAGAGCATTTGCGACGACGGCATCAAATATTCAACCGCCAGCGTGTGCATTCCCGCGGCGTATGTTAAGCAGGCAAAGGAATATGCCGGTGACCGCCTCGCTATTTGCACGGTAATCGGCTTCCCCAACGGTTATTCAACATCGGCAGTTAAGGCATTTGAAACGAGTGACGCTGTCAAAAACGGCGCTGACGAAATCGACATGGTTATTAATGTAGGCTTTCTGAAGGATAGGCGATACGATGAAATACTGGGCGAAATCAAGGCAGTCAGGGCGCAGTGCAGCGGCAAAATTCTTAAGGTTATAATTGAAGCGTGCCTTCTTACAGATGAAGAAAAAATCAAAATGTGTGAAATTGTCACCGCTTCCGGCGCAGACTATATTAAGACCTCAACCGGCTTCTCAAAGGGCGGCGCGACTCGCGAGGATATCCGCCTTTTTGCCTCACACATTGGCGAAGGCGTTAAAATGAAAGCCGCGGGCGGCATTCGCACCCTTGACGATGCCGAGGATTACCTTGAGCTCGGCTGCGACAGGCTCGGGACAAGCGCGATTGTTAAAATTGTAAAGAATCAGGCTATTCAGGGCAACTATTAATTATAAGGAGGCCTCGGATATGGCGAATACACCTACCCCTCATATTTCCGCTGAAAACGGCGATTTTGCAAAAACCGTGCTTATGCCCGGCGACCCGCTTCGCTCAAAATTCATCGCGGAGAATTTTCTTACGGATGCGAAGCTGGTGAACAACACCCGCTCGGTTCAAGGCTACACGGGCTTCTATAATGGCAAGCGCGTTTCTGTTATGGCGTCGGGCATGGGTATGCCCTCAATCGGTATTTATTCATATGAGCTATACAGCTTCTACGGCGTTCAGGCGATAATCCGAGTCGGCTCCGCGGGCGCAATCAGCCCGCAGCTTCACCTGCGCGATGTTGTTTTTGCTATGAGCGCCTGCACCAATTCATCCTTTGCAAAGCAATATAATCTGCCGGGGACCTTTGCCCCTGCCGCCGATTTTGAATTGCTCTCGCGCGCGGTACAATGCGCGAACGCCATGGATGAGAAGGTTTTTGTGGGCAATATATATTCCTCGGATACCTTCTATGATGACGCTTTAAGCCTCGCGTCCTGGCAAAAAATGGGCGTACTCGCCGTCGAGATGGAGGCCGCCGCGCTCTACATGACTGCGGCGAGGTGCGGCAAAAAGGCGCTCGCGATTTGCACAATATCGGATTGCCCGCTATCTGACAGTGAGGACTGCACCGCTCTCGAAAGGGAGCAAACCTTTACCAAAATGATTGAAATCGCTCTGGAGGCGGCTTATGACTGATAAGGAGCTCGTTTCGCTCGCTTATGAAGCGAAAAATAACTCATACTCGCCATACTCGGGCTTTGCCGTGGGCGCGGCTCTGCTGTGCCGTGACGGCGAAGTTTATCAGGGCTGCAATGTTGAAAACGCCGCCTGCTCCCCCGGCGTATGCGCCGAGCGCACAGCTATTTTGAGCGCTGTGGCAAACGGCAAACGCGAGTTTGAAGCGATAGCTGTTGTCGGGGATAAAAACCCCTGCCCTCCCTGCGGAGTATGCAGGCAGGTTATGAGTGAATTCTGCGGCGATGATTTCAGGATCATTCTTGTAAAGGGCGAGAACAATTATATGACCGCAACGCTCGGCGAGCTGCTTCCCATGAGCTTTGGCAAGGAGACGCTATGATTATTACCGAAATTATCGCGAAAAAGCGTGACGGATTTGAGCTGACTGATGATGAAATCGGCTTTTTTGTTAATGCCGTTGTTGACGGCAGTATAGCGGATTATCAGATTTCCGCTATGCTCATGGCAATGTATATAAGGGGACTTAGCGAGCGCGAAACCCTTTCGCTTACATCCGCTATGGCGAATTCCGGCGACACCGTGGATTTATCTGAGCTTAAGGGAATCAAAGCGGATAAGCACTCCACAGGAGGCGTCGGCGATAAAACTACGCTCATTGTTGCCCCTGTTGTTGCCTCGTGCGGGGTTATAATGGCAAAAATGAGCGGCAGAGGGCTTGGCCACACGGGCGGCACGGTTGATAAGCTTGAAGCTATCCCCGGTATACACACCGAAATAAGCGCGGCTCGGTTCATTGAAATTGTAAGGGAACACGGTCTGTGCGTTGTCGGGCAGTCGGGCAACCTTTGCCCCGCCGACAAAAAGCTCTACGCCCTGCGCGATGTTACTGCAACCGTTGACAACATTGAGCTGATTGCCGCAAGCATCATGAGCAAAAAGCTGGCAGCAGGCGCTGACATTATTGTTCTGGATGTGAAATGCGGCAGCGGAGCTTTTATGAAGAATAAAAGTGACGCGGCTTTGCTCGCGAATAAAATGGTTGACATAGGAAAAGGCGCCGGCAAAAGCATAGCGGCGCTGATAACGGATATGGATATCCCCTTAGGGCATAACATCGGCAACTCCCTCGAGGTTATTGAAGCTGTCCAAACGCTTAAAGGAAACGGACCCGCCGATTTAACCGAGCTTTGTGTTTCGCTGGCGGCGAAAATCCTTCAGCTCTCCGGCAAGGGCGGCTTTGAAGAATGCAAGGCTCTCGCGATGAGAAAAATCGAGAGCGGAGAAGCGCTTGAAAAGCTTAAACAGATGGTTCAGGCGCTCGGCGGCGAATCTGATTATATTGATAACACCGCACTGTTTAAGCCGGCCGAGTTTACCGTGGATTTCACCGCGCCTCGTGAAGGGTATATAACGCATATTGACACCGCCGCAGTTGGTGAAGCGTGCGTCATACTCGGAGCGGGAAGAGCGAAAAAAGAGGATAAAATTAACCCTGCCGCAGGCATAGTTTTGCATAAGAAAACCTGCGATTTTATTCGGTGCGGCGACACCGTTGCAACGCTTATGTGCGGCGATAAAAACCTTTTGCCCGAGGCTATTGCAAAAATTAAAAGCGCGTTTCACTTCGGAGAAGCCGCGCCCGAAAGAACAAGTATTATTTTGGATATAATTGAGTAATTCTTGTTGCGTTTGAAGCCGTGTTATGCTATAATGTTAGAAATTTTTAATATGTTAAGGAGATACATATGGGTAAGCTATCAAAAATCGATTCTGCCGCAGAAGCTAAGGGTTCCGGCATGCAAACCGCGTGGCAGTTTGTGAAATTTATTTTCGTCAGCCTTGGCGCCTGCATAGTTCAGGTTGTTGTTCTCGCAGTTTTATATAACATTCCTGCCATTAAGGAATTAAGCACCACACCGTTCCATTGGTTCGTTTTTGATTATCCCGTTATCGCCGGCGCGCGCTGCGGTCTTGCATACTTCATCTCCACAAATACAGCCAATGTAACCGCTCAGATTGTCGCATTCTTTATCAACAAAGAGAAAACCTTCAACTCCGGCGCTAACACCGCTGTTGTTCTTCCGATTTACATTATTTTCACGATTTTGCTTATTTGCTTCTCGGCGTGGCTCAATCCCTTCCTATTCTCGAAGCTTATTGGCAAGGTCATATTCGGCATAGCTATAACGAGCGGACTTGCAACCACCATTGCAACCGCGGTTTGCTCCGCGCTCCAGTTCTTCCTTTATTTCCCCGTTGATAAAATACTTTTCCATAAAAAGAAGGAAGCCAAAACGGCTGAAGCCAAATAAATTAATAAAACCAGCGGGGCAGTCAAACTGACTGCCCCGCTTTTTGGTGCTATGTAGGCAGTGCATCCTGCCGCTTGATGCCGAAGAACAGACGCAGTAATCCCCTGAATAACCGCGGACTACGTACCACAACAATTTTCATCTGACCACATCTTTCCTTTCGCTATGTAGCCGCCGTTTTAATGGCGGTTATCAATATCTGCACATGCCTAATCCGGCAAGCACAAGCGCAGCTGCAATTACAATGATCATCAGCGCGTTGGGGAAGCAGGTGGCAACGATTAACCCGCCCGCGAAGGCAACGCACAACGCGCCGTTTGGATTGCAACGATAGTATTTCAAAAAAATCACCGCCCGATTATGCTTGCAATAAGCTATGCTCATTACATTATAATCAGCGGTGATGATTTCGTTACTTAGTTTCCCATTCGTTTATTTTTTTTGCCTGCTCATAAAGCGCTTTATAGCTCTCGTGGCGGCTTTCGGCAATAACGCCCTCATTGACCGCCTGCAAAATTTTGCAGCCCTTGTCAACGGTATGCGTGCAGGTTGAGAACTTGCAGGTGCCGAGATACGGCTCAAACTCCTTGAAAGCGAAGGCAAGGTTTTCTTTGATGATTATCTCGTTCTCCTCAAGCTCAAATGCCCCGAAGCCCGGTGTATCCGCAACATAACCGCCCTCAACTGCCAAAAGCTCGCTGTGGCGTGTTGTGTGCCTTCCCCTGCCCAGCTTGTCGCTGATTTCGCCAGTTTGGAGCATCAGAGAGCTGTCAACAGCGTTAAGCACCGAGGATTTGCCGACGCCTGTGTTGCCCGTAAAAGCGCTGATATGATTTTTCAGCTCCTCGCGTACCTCATCGGTGCCCTCGCCTGTGACGCAAGAAACGGAGATAACTCGAATATTTGCCTTGCGATAAATATCAACATACTCCTTAGTACTTGAAAGGTCGCTTTTTGTTATAAGCACAACGGGCTCAATGCCCTTATATTGAGCAATGGCGGTCATTCGGTCAATAGCGAGCAGATTCATGCTCGGCTCCAATACCGAGGCAACCACAAAAAGCCTGTCAACATTGGCTACGGGAGGGCGTAAAAGAACACTTTTTCGCTCATGGATTTCGTCGATTGAATTCTCGGCGTTCTCTGTTACGGTAATACTCACCCGGTCGCCCGCAAGCGGCTTTATGCCCTGCTTACGGAAAACCCCGCGCGCCTTGCACTCAAACAGCTCGCCCTGAACCTCAACATAGTAAAAGCCGCCGATGCCCTTTATAATTATGCCCTCATACCTCATGCCGGTGTATTCGCGTTAGGGGCCGCGGTTGTGGGAATAATTGACGGTAACTGATAAACGGTAAGTGTTATCTTTGTATCACGAGGGTAGGTGTTTGTAATGCCAAGCACTCCCGTTGTTGACGGCGCGGGATCCTGCGAGGCAACTTTACCCGCCTTAAACGGGTCTGCTGTCGTCACATAGGTAACATAAATATTAGTAAAATACTTTGACTGAAGTTGCGCCCTCGCGGCAGATTCGGTTAAGCCCACAAGATTAGGCAGGGTTGAGCGGTTAAGCACATAGTATGTCGAGGAAACATACCTGTTATCACTCAATACAACAGGATTCGCTGTGAAATCAGCCATACAGGAGAAATACTCAGCACCGTCAATGAATACTTTAACGCTCGCATCTTTGCCTGAACCTGAAATATCAAAGGTGTATTCGCTGCCGTCAAGAAGCAGAGTTTTGCTCATAAAGGACTCGTTGCGGATATATACCTCAAAAACGCCCTTTGCGTTTGTAACGGGCAGGCTGACGGTGAGCTTCGCCGTTGTGGATTCGGGAATACCTGAGCTTACAACGATGGAAACGCGGGTGCCCGCGATAACCTTATCGCCCTCTTTATAGCTTTGCTCAATGACCTCGCCCTTGGGTCTGTCACTGTTTTTCTCGGTAATTGTTTCATCAAGCACAAGCTCAAGGGATTCGAGAATTGCGCGCGCGGTTTCAACATCCCAGCCGAGAATTGACGGAACGGCGATAAGCTCCTCATCGCTTGCGTAATAAACGGTAATTGTCGAGCCCTCAATTGTTTCAACATTGCGCTCGGGCGATGTTCTAATAACATTGCCGTCATCCTCTGTCATACTCACCTGTGGGGTAAGGATAACCTTGAAGTTTTTGCTCTCGAGCAGCCGCTGCGCTTGAATAACATTTTTGCCGTAAACATCGGGTACGGCGATTTTTGTTTCGGTTTTGGCAACCGAAAGCTTAACCGTATTATTTTTAGCATCGATTTTTACGCCGGGGCTCGGAGATTGAGCGCAGACGTCGCCGTCTTCATACATACTGTTGGGAACATACTCAACCTCGAAAACATACTTTTTATTTAACGATTCGTTATTCTTGATGTCGGTTTCGTAATTCATATTTACAAATTTATCAACCGTGATTACGCCCTTATCAAATGTATCGGTTAAAAAGTACAGCGCGCCCAGAACAATCGCGATAACCGCGACAAGACCTATCGCGACGCCGATAAGAATCGGCACGGTTTTGCTTGGCGCTTCGTCACTATCGCCCTCATCATCAATTTCATTTGTCTGAGCGGCAGGAGCTGTCGGCTCAGGCCTTTGAGCGCGGGCTGCGCCGGTGGTAACAAACTTTGTAGGATCTGTATCTACAAAATAATTATCGCGGAAGCGCACCGTAGGGTTACGCTTGAATTCCTCAATATCCAGCAGCATTTCGGCTGCGGACTGATACCTGTCCTTAACATTTTTTTGCATGGCGTGCATGACAATCTGCTCAAGGCCAATGGGCAATGAGCTGTTAATCTCACGCGGGCGCTTGGGGTCGCTTTGAAGCTGCATAAGGGCAACGGATACGGAATTATCCGACTGGAACGGAAGCTGGCCTGTAAGCATCTCATACATAACAACGCCAACCGAATATATATCGGCTTTATCGTCGGTTATATCGCCCCTCGCCTGCTCCGGGCTTATGTAATGAACAGAGCCAATGGCGCTGTCAGTCATGGTTTTTGTTTCACTGTAGCTGAAACGGGCAATGCCGAAATCGGTAACCTTAATGTTACCGTTTGAAAGCAGCATAATGTTTTGGGGCTTAACATCCCTATGAACTATTCCCTTATCGTGGGCATGCTGAAGCGCACGCAAAATCTGCGTGGTAAAGTGTACTGTTTCTTTAATGGCAAGCCTACCCTGCTGCTCAATATATTCTTTGAGGGTGATGCCCTCAACGTGCTCCATAACTATATACTGAAGCCTGTCACCGTAGCTGACATCAAAAACCTTGACAATATTCGGATGCGACAAAACAGCGATAGCCTTTGATTCGTTTTTGAATCTGCGGCGGAACTCCTCGTTAGCAAGAAATTCCTCCTTGAGAATCTTGACGGCAACAATCCTGTCATCGATATTATCATACGCTTTGTAAACAACCGCCATCCCACCAACGCCGATTACCTCTTGAATTTCGTATCGGCCGTCAAGCCTTTTACCGGTATAATTGTCCATATTCGTACCTTTCCTTTCGGAGCTAGATTAAGACGCGCCTTGTTTATTGCGCAATAGCAACAACCGTTATGTTGTCGCCGCCACCGTTTTGGTTTGCACGGTTAACGAGCCTGTCTGCGAATTCGTAATAGTGCCCGTCGCTTGTGAGCTTGAATATATCTTCAACGGAAACGTAGTTAGTTAAACCGTCTGTGCAGATAATCACTACGTCACCCTGTTCCATCGTTTCCTGGCAAAAATCCACCCGTAAATCAGGGTCAACGCCGAGGGCGCGGGTTATGATGTGCTTGCTTGGATGCTCCCTTGCCTCATCGGGGGTAATTTCGCCGTTTTCAACCATACGCTGAACCACGGAGTGGTCCTTGGTCATTTGGAACATCTCATCCTGCGAGATTCTGTAAGCGCGGCTGTCACCCGCGTGGGCAATGTAAATATTTGAGTTTGATATGATAATTGCCACAACGGTAGTGCCCATACCGTTAAATTCGTCATTTGTCAGTGACATCTCGTAAATACAAAGGTTTGCGTTCTCAACAACGGAAACGAGCATATTCTTAATCGAAGAATCGCTCATGCCGTCATAGAAGCAGGAGGTTATCTTCTCAGATATCATTTTTACCGCAATCGAGCTTGCCACTGCGCCGCCCGCCGTGCCGCCCATTCCGTCGCACACAACTGCCCAAACCACTCCGCCGGCAAGCTCGCCGGCCGCGTAGGAATCCTGGTTTTGGTTGCGCACAAGACCGATATCGGTTTTTGCTACGATTTTCATTTGATAACACATCCTTTCATAGGAACAAATTGCCCGGACTATTCATTCTCAACCCTTCGGCGAAGCTGACCGCAGGAAGCATCGATATCCGAGCCAAGCTTTCGGCGAACAGTGGTGCTGATTCCGCTTTTTTGCAGAATTTCGGCAAACTCCTTTACCCTCTGCGGCGAGCTCGGGTGAAAGGGGCTTTCCTTAACCTCGTTAACAGGGATGAGGTTCACATGGCATAGCATTCCGCGAAGCTTATGCGCAAGCTCACGGGCGCTTTCATCGCTGTCATTGACACCCCTGAGCATTGCGTATTCGAATGATACCCTTCTTGAAGTAAGCTTTGAGTATCTGCGGCAAGCGGCGAGAAGCTCATCGACATTATATTTATCGTTAATCGGCATAATTTTGCCGCGAATTTCATCGTTTGGCGCGTGCAGTGAAACGGAAAGAGTAAGCTGAAGCTTTTTTTCGAGCATCTCATTTATTTTTGTCACAATTCCGCACGTTGAAACAGAAATGTTGCGCATTGAAATATTCAGACCGTTTTCGTCGGTTACAAGGGTAATGAATCGAAGGACATTGTCAAAATTATCAAACGGTTCGCCCATTCCCATCAGCACGATATGAGAAATACGAACATTTAGGTCACGCCCCGCAGCGTAAACCTGACCTAATATCTCGCCCGGTGAAAGGCTTCGCTTAAACCCGCCGAGAGTTGAGGCGCAGAAGGCGCAGCCCATTTTGCACCCGACCTGTGAGGAAACGCAAACGGTGTAGCCGTATTTGTATTTCATCACAACGCTCTCAACAAACTCATCGTCATGCAAACGAAAAAGGTATTTAACGGTTGAATCAAGGGCGGAAACCTGCTTTCGCTCAATCATGCAGCTGCGAATCGGATAATCGTCAGAGAGTTTCTCACGCAGCGAGGCCGGGATATCGGTCATTTCATCGTAGCTGACCGCGGCATGCTTATGAAGGTTAGCGTAAATTTGCTTGGCGCGAAACTGCGGCAGCCCGAGTGATTTAATCAGCTCGTTCATCTCGGCAAGGGTCATTGAATTAATATCAACACCGCTCATATGCTTTCACCGTTATTGACAAACGCCGCCATAAAGAAGCCGTCAGTTGAATGAATATGCGGCATAAGGGTTAGATATTTTTCTCCCTCTCCAAAACGCGGCAGCTCCCCCAGCAGCTCAACCGACTCAAACTGCCTGTGCTCGCGTAAAAAGCGGTCGCAGATTTCTGAGTTTTCGGACGGATTCAAAGTGCAGGTAGAATACATCAAAGTGCCGCCCGGCTTGACATAGCGCATGCCGTTGCAAAGTATACGATACTGCAATTCTGGTAAAAAGTCAATATCCTCGCGCGCTTTATAGCGTATTTCAGGCTTGCGCCTGATAATGCCGAGACCCGAGCAGGGAACATCGCACAGAACCTTGTCAGCTAAGCCATAGAGGTCATTATAAACGGTAGCATCGGCGAGTTTGCTCTCAACGATATTTATCCCCAGCCTTTGAGCACCCTTGCTAATCAAATCAACGCGTGATTGATAGATGTCAAAAGCGGCAACCCCGCCCTCGTTATTCATCATCTGCGCTATTGTGAACGCCTTGCCGCCCGGGGCAGAGCAAAGGTCAAAAACAGTCTCGCCCGGCTTCGCATCAAGCGCCTTGCAGCAAAGCTGAGAGGCTATATCCTGAACATAAAACAGGCCGTCTTTGTAAGCGTCGGTGAGCTCAAGCGAGCCATGCGCGTCAATAATTAACGCGTTTGAAGCAAGCGGCGCCTTATCGGCAACCACACCCTCCTGAGCGAGGGTCCATATAAGCTCCTCCGCGGTAGTTTTTAAGGTGTTAACCCTTATCACAACCCCGGCGGTTTTAAGCGCCTCATCGGCAAGGGCAATGGCATTTGCTTCACCGTATGAATCAATCCAAAGTGAAATAATCCACTCGGGGCATGAATACTTAACCGAGAGATATGTTAGGCGGTCGCCCTCCTCATCGGGAAGGCGCTGACCGTTATCGGCAACGCGGCGCAGTATGGCGTTGACAAGCGAAGCGGCAAAGGCGGATTTATTCACCTTAGCAAGGCGCACGCTCTCGTTAACCGCAGCGCTGTCAGGAACCTTGTCCATAAACAGAATCTGATAAGCGCCCATGCGCAGAATAGTCTGAAGCTCGGGGCGGAGCTTGCGCGCGGGTTGGTTGAGGTAAAGCTCAAGGTTATAATCAAGAACAATAAGTCTGTCAAGCGTTCCGTAAACAAGCGCGCGCACAAAAGCGCCATCGCGCTCGTCAAGCGACTTATAATCCTTCAGCACGCTGTCAACCGTAAGGTTGGAATAAGCGCCGTCGCGCCTGACGCGCAGCAGCGCCTCAAACGCCGCCTGCCTTGCATTATCCATAAAATACATCCTTCTCAGCCGTTACTTCTTCCTCGAAATCTTAAAACAAAGCGCAGAATATTGGCGATGGCAACAAGCAGCGCCGCCACATAGGTCATTGCCGCGGCGGTAAGCACGCTTTTTGCGCCGCCGACCTCGTCATCATCAAGTAAATGCGTTTCTTCAATGACCTTAATTGCCCGCCTGCTCGCGTTGAATTCAACGGGCAGAGTGATAATCTGAAAAACAGCAATAAGTGAGTAGAGTAGCAGGCCGATGGTAATAAGCGGCTCAAAGCCGAAAAAATACCCTGCAAAAGCGAGCGGCAAACCAAGACTTGAGCCGATATTGCATACGGGCAGAATCTTGTTGCGAATTGAAATCGGAGCGTAATTCTCCGCGTGTTGGGCCGCGTGACCTGCCTCGTGACAGGCTATTCCGATAGCCGCAAGCGAGGTTGAACCGAAAACGCCCTGTGAAAGCCTGATAGTTTTAATCCGAGGGTCGTAGTGGTCGCTGAGCTGGCCGTCTACCTGCTCAATGTGCACATCGCAGATACCGTAAAACGAAAGCACGCTCTGCGCCGCGTGAACACCCGTGATTCCCCTCGAACTCATGCGCTTTGAGTAACGCGCGTATGCGCTCTTAACCCGCACCTGAGCAATCAGCGAGATGAGCATTGCCGGAATTACAAGTATAAAAAAATAATAATCATAATAATATAAAAATCCCATTATTTCACCCCCATAAAGCAGCCTTCCTGAACGGGATTGCCGATTAAATAATCCTTAACAGGCATTGATTTTTTACCCTGCGCCTGCAATTCAAGTATATCAACGCACTTACCGTCACCGCAGACAACAGTAAGGCGTTTGTTTGCCGATATTATTTTGCCCGCCTCGCTGCTTTCAGCCTTGCATTCACAATATGCGGATTTTAGAATTTTGATGTCTTTACCCGCAAGAACGGTTGAAGCGCCGGGCCAGGGCTGAAGTCCGCGGATTTTATTATGCACGGTTAAAGCGTCTTCATTCCAATTGATTACGCCGGTTTCTCGGGTGAGTATGGGCGCGTAGGTGGCCTCGCTGTCGCTCTGCTTAACGCGTGTGAGCGTACCTTTATTGAGCGCGTCGATTGTTTCAAGGAGCACCTCGGCTCCGAGTGGCGCAAGCCTTTCAAGAAGCTCGCCGCCTGTTTCGTCAGGTAAAATTTCGGTGCTTTTAGAAAGGAGGATATCCCCCGTGTCAAGCCCCTCATCCATCATCATTGAGGTAACGCCGGTATGCGTGAAGCCGTTAATCACAGCCCATTGAACAGGCGCCGCGCCTCGAAGCAGCGGCAAAAGCGAAGCGTGAATATTTATACAGCCGAGCTCCGGCAGGTTTAAAATTTCAGGCGGCAGTATCTTGCCGTAGGCAACAACAATTATAAGCGAAGGTTTTAGCTCACCGAGAATGCTCAAGGCCTCGCCGTCGCGCATAGAACGCGGCTGAAAAACGGGTATGCCCTTTTTGACTGCAAGTTCTTTTACGGGTGGTGCCGAAAGAGTGCCGTGCCTGCCCTTTGGCTTGTCCATTTGGGTAAAAACACCGCAAACCTCGTGCCCCGAATCAATCAGTTTCTCAAGGCATACCGCGGCGATATCGGGAGTTCCCATAAAAGCGATTCTCATTTATTGTCATCTGCCTTTTCGTAGTCCTTTATCACTCGCTCGGTAAATACTATACCGTCAAGATGGTCAATTTCATGACAAAAGCAGCGGGCTTTGAGGTCCTCGCCCTTATAGACGCACCATTTGCCGTTTCTGTCCTGCGCCTTGACTTTAACCATAGCGGGTCTTGCCGTTACGCCGAATTCGTCAGGTAGCGAAAGGCAAGCCTCCTGCTCAAACTGCTCACCGCTTGATTCAATAATTTCGGGATTAACAAGCTCAATGTAGCCGTCGCCGCAATCCATAACGACCACCCTGCGAAGAGTGCCGACCTGAACCGCGGCAAGCCCCACGCCCTTTGCCTGATAGAGTGTGTCTTTCATATCGTCAAGAAGCATATTCAAGCGTGAGTCAAATTTCTCGACTACGCGAGATTTTTTAAAAAGAATCGAGTCGCCGATTTTAACAATTTTGCGAATGGCCATTTTAATTACCTCTGCTTTTATATTGTAGTCTCGGGATTGATGTCGGCATACGCCGTTACCGCGGCAAAGCGGCTGTCAGTACCGAAAACCGTAAGAATTTTCGAAATCATTTTGCGAAAACCTGCGGTGTTTTTGCATTTAATAATAAGCCTGTGTCTGTATTTATTATTGAGCTTTGCCACCCTGGCGGGCATTGGGCCGAGCACAATGATTTTTTCGTTTTTATATTCCGCTGCGGTGTACTGCATGAGAAGCTCCAACGCATATTTCGCCGCCGCGCTCACTTTCAGTTCCTCGGTGCCGACAAAAGCTAATACGCACAAATCACAGTAAGGCGGGTATGTAAGGAGCTTGCGCATTCTAATCTCTGTTTCAAAAAACGCCTCATAATCCTGCTTCGCGGCAAGGCGGATTATTTCGTTCTCGGGTGTAAGGGTTTGAACGATTGCCCTGCCCTCAAATTCGCCCCTGCCAGAGCGACCCACGACCTGCGTGAGTAAAGAAAAGGTTCTTTCAAGGCTTCTGAAATCGTCATTATAAAGCTGCTGGTCAACCGAAACAACGCCCACAAGCGTAACAGAGGGGAAATCCAGACCCTTGGCGACCATCTGAGTGCCGATTAATATATCATACTCACCGTTTGAAAAGCTCTCAAGCAGCCTCTCGTGAGAATTTTTCGCTCCCATTGAGTCTGTGTCCATTCTGGCGACTCTCGCCTCGGGTAGCAGGCTCTTTAATTCATCCTCAATTTTTTGAGTGCCGAAGCCCGAGTAGCGAACACTTTTTTCACCGCATTCGGGGCAAACCTCCGAGAACGGCCTTGAGTGACCGCAATAGTGGCACATCAGCCTGCCGTTCGCGTTGTGATAGGTCATTGAAATACTGCAATACGGGCAGCAAATAACATGCCCGCAGGAATTGCACGCGGCAAATGTATTATAGCCGCGGCGGTTAATCAGCAAAATCGATTGCTTGCCGTCGGCCAAGTTCTCGCTAAGCGCCTCAAAAAGTACTCTGCTGATTGATGTGCTGCCCGGCGCTTTTGGCTCGACTCGCATATCAACGGTAATAACCTTGGGTAAAACAGCCTTGCCGTAGCGGTTCTTTAACACACTGAGTGCATACTTTCCGCTTTTTGCCGCCGCGAACCTTTCAACGCTGGGCGTTGCGGATGACAGCAGCAGCAGCCCTTTATGGTAAGCGGAGCGAAACTTTGCCACCTCAATGGTGTCATACCTTGGCGACTGCTCGGATTTGTAGGTGTGCTCCTGCTCCTCGTCAACAATAATCAGCCCTATATCGCTTATCGGCGCGAAAACGGCGCTTCTTGTGCCGATTACTATTTTTGCATCGCCGCCCTTAACACGCTTCCATTCGTCGGCTCTCTCGCCTGCGGACAGCGCGCTGTGAAACAGCGCGACCTTGCTGCCATAGCGTGAGCAAAACAGCGAAAGAGTCTGCGGAGTAAGACTTATCTCGGGCACCATAACTATAACGCCCCTGCCCTGCTCCACGACTCGATCGATAAGGCTCATATAAACCGAGGTCTTGCCGCTACCCGTTACACCGTAAAGCAGCGAAACCCTGCCCTTGCCTTCGTCGTAAAGCGAAAGAGCGCTGTCAAACGCCTGCTCCTGCTCGTCGGTAAGCTTAATGGGTTCTATCACGGGATTCTCGTTTCTGAGCTCTATCGGTGAACGCAGGACTTCGTTTTCGAAGTATTCCGCGACACCGTTCTTGACGAGAGCCGAAATCACGGCGGGCGTCAGCCCTGTGAAATAGCATAATTCTTTTACGCTGGCAGAGCCGACATCAGTTAAAACATCAATAATCTCCTGCTGTTTTTTGGTGATTTTAATGCCGTCTGCGGAATCTGAAATAAGACGGACCATTCTGACCGTTGCATCGCCGACATTGCGAACAGCATTGGCGTTACTGACAATCAGACCTTTTTTTATGAGCGACTGAGGTGTTTCTTTATCGGGAACCATACCAAGCGATTTAAAAACAGTATCGCCCTTTATATACCCGCCGCGCTTCGAAACGAAAGAATAAAACTCCTCTTCTTTTTCGCTTAAAGAAGCAATCGCTTGCGGCTCGGGCGAAGCGGACGCGGCGCAGTAGGAGTAAACTATTTTATGGTTGATTCCGCTGGGCAGCATTACGCTAGCGGCCTCAAAAAGAGTGCAAAAGGTTCTTTCCTTTAGCCACAGGGCAAGCGACAGCATCTCCTCATTAATTAGCGGCGAATCGTCGAGCACCTCAGTGATTTTTTTGACTTTTTTGCTTTCGGTTGTATCCGCAAGCTCAAAAATTATGCCGATTCGCGGCTTGTTGCCTGCTCCGAATGGTACTGTCACGCGCATGCCGGGGAGAGCTTTGGTAACGAGTGAATCGGGGACTGCATAATCAAACGCCTTGTCAAAGCTGAAAGCCGCCGAAGAAACGGCTACCTTAGCGTATTTCATCCCCATCCCTCCTTGATATTTCGCGACTATTAAAGGTTTCTGATTTCCTCAGGCTCCACTATCTCGTACTTCTCGTCAAGGAAGTCCTGCAGCGCAAGGCTCACAGGCTTCTCGGTCATAATAATTTTGTTTTCTTCAGCCTCTAACGCTATTTCGCGAGCGCGCTTTGCCGTTGCCGTAACAAGTGAATAGCGGCTCAGATGGTCCTTGAGAACACCCTTCAAATCAGGATTAAACATTGTTAATTACCTCACTTATTCTTTCTGTATTTCGTTTTGTCTTGAATCTTTCAGCCTTAATTATCGTTTTGATATCCTCAACAACCTCGTCAAGAACATCATTGACTACTATATAATCATATTCCGTGGCTCTTCGGATTTCGCTGTTTGCAATAAACATTCTGCGGCGAAGCTCCTCCTCGTCCTCACTGTCTCTGTCGCGAAGGCGCTGCTCAAGAACAGCTACGGATGGCGGCAAAACAAAAATGCTGATCGCGTCGGGATAAATCTCACGGATTTTTTCAGCGCCCTGAACCTCAATTTTAAGAATAACAGTTTTACCTATTGCGAGCATATCATCCAAAGGTTTTTTAGGCGTTCCGTAATAATTGCCTGCATATTCAGCATATTCGAGCATACAGCCCTCGGAAATCTTTTTTTCGAAATATTCTCGTGTAACAAAATAGTAATTTCTGCCGTCCAGCTCGTTGCTGCGTCTTTGACGGGTCGTCATGGATATTGACAGGATGTACTCAGCCGTGTCTGAAATTAATGAGCTGAGAACGGTATCTTTGCCCGAGCCTGACGGCCCTGACAGTATAATAAGCAAGCCCTTATCATTCATCACCCTCATCCTCCTCAAGCTCGTTCTCCTCGTCGCTCAGGCGGTTGGCAACGGTTTCACTTTGAAGATAGGTGAGAATAACATGGTCGCTGTCGGTAATGATTACCGCCCTTGTGCGCCTGCCGTGGGTTGCGTCAATCAGCGTGCCTCTCTCCTTACTCTCCTGAATTATGCGCTTAATCGGCGCTGATTCAGGGCTTACTATTGCCACAAGGCGATTGGCGTTAACCATATTGCCGAAGCCTATATTAATCAGCTTCATAGCGTATCCTCCGTTTCACTATTCGATATTCTGGATTTGCTCGCGGATTTTTTCAACCTCCGCCTTAATGTTGACAACCTTCCCCGCTATTGCAACATCCTGAGCCTTTGAGCCAATGGTGTTTGCCTCTCTGTTAAGCTCCTGAACGAGAAAATCCATCTTTTTGCCGACTGCCTCGCCGCTGTTAAGAAACGCCTCAAGCTGCGAAATATGGCTGCGGATTCTGACCGTTTCCTCCGCAACGGCAATTTTATCAGCGAATATCGCCGCCTCAGTAAGTATACGCTGCTCATCAATATGCTTGTCCTCAAGCATTTCCTGCAGCCTTGCAATAAGCTTTTGGTTATACTCCGCTACCGTTTGCGGTGAACGCTCCTCGATGAATTCAACATCAGTGAGTATTGCCTTGAGTCGCGAAACCACGTCATCTTTAAGCCGCTCGCCCTCACGCTGGCGCATTGATATAAAGCCCTCAAGCGCCCCCGCAGCTACGGGCTTAACGGCAGCCCAAATTATATCCTCCTGCGTCTCGTGCTTGCTCACGGTGAAAATATCGCTTATGCGCATAAGCGAAGAAACGGTAATATCATTCCTAATACCGTAGGTTTTTTCGATTTCATCATACGCGTCAAGATAACTGCGTATAAGCGAATGGTTAAGCGCTATAACGGAGTCCGGCTCGTCGAGGGTTTCAATCTGAACGAAGCACTCCGTTTTGCCGCGCGTGATTTCGGAGGAGAAAAAGCCCTTGAGCTTCTCGTCAAGAAAGCCGTAGTTGCGCGGCACGCGAGAGGAAAACTCAAAATATCTGTGGTTAACGCTACGCAGCTCAACGGTGATGCTCATTGAATCGACTGCCTGCTGCGCCCTGCCGTAGCCGGTCATACTTTTTATCATTTCAGGTAATGTCCTTTCAGAATTTGCTCTATTTACAGTTTAACAATACATCCGGGATTTCGGCATAGAGCACATTGTTCTTTTTTGTAAATCCCAGTCTTTTAAAATCCTCGCCTGCAATCCCCAATGGAACCTCGGCGGTGTAAGCGTTCCTTGCAGCACCGTAAGCCAGCGCCGAGCGGATTAGTCCCTCGGCTAAAGGCGTGAGCCTGTCCGCTTTTAACGAGAAAAATCGAAGCGAGCTGCCCTCAACGGTAAAAACACATTCGGCGCGATTATCACCGTCAAGAGCTGTGTAAAGCACAGCTCCCTCGCCATATTGTGAGATTACCCCGATGTTATTATTATCGGGAATAAATGAAATCATTTGTTTTTTGCCCCCGAAACTCTTTTTACTCCTGCGGCGTTAAACAGCTTGTCCACCTCAAGAGGTGTCAAATCACGCCACTTGCCCTGTGGCAGCATACCAAGCTTAACGCTGCCCACCGCGGTGCGCTTCAGGCGCGCGACCTCAATGCCCAGCGCCTCGCACATACGGCGAACCTCGCGGTTCCTGCCCTCATACAGTACCATCTCGAGCACTACGCGCCCCTCTTCTTTGAGCACCATTTTGACATCGGCGGGTGCGGTCATTTTGCCGTCAATTTCAACGCCGGTCGAAAGAATATCAATCTGCTCATTCGTCACGGGCGGGCGCACGGTGACACGGTAGGTTTTTGAAATATGATGCGAGGGGTGAGTCATCGCGTTAGCGAACTCACCGTCGTTGGTCATCAGAAGCGCGCCCTCGGACTGCATATCAAGCCTGCCCACGGGGTAAAGGCGCTCCTTTATGTCTTCGGTCAGCATCGTTACGCATTTTCTGCCCTGCTCATCCTGAGTGGTTGTAACAAAGCCGCGCGGCTTATAGAGCAGAATATAGCGAAGGTTATTTTCCTGAAAAACCTTTTTGCCTTTAACCGTAACCGTATCCTTTTTGACATTGACGCTATCGCCGATTTTTGCCGTTACGCCGTTTACCTTGACCTCGCCGTTTTCAATCATAACCTCGGCTTTACGGCGCGACGCAACGCCTGCTTCGGACAGAAACTTCTGCAGCCTCATTTTGTTATCGGGCAATCTTTTCACCTCAAGTTTGATACAAAATTCTTGATTTTGTTATACATCCGTTTAAATAACCCCGGAGTCTCTTGGGGCTTCTGGGGCACGGGGGGCACAAAGGTCTCAACCGTTTCACCCGCGATTATAGCATTCTCACAGATAAGTGAGCCGTTTGAGTAATAACGTACGTAGCCCACAATATCGCCTTCTTTAATAGGCGCGTATTCAAACGCGCGCATATGCACCTGCCGCTCAATGGTCGGCACTTCACCGATAAAACCTGCCTTTGGCTGCCCGACAAGCTTAACCAACGCCGCGCTTTTGTTGCCGCCGACTACCTTCAGCGAGACACCCGAAAGGTCACCGTCAAGCGGTACACCCGTGACCTTTGAAAAGCCGTATTCGTAAAGCTTAATATGGTCATTCCAATCGTCAGAATCATTAAGTGTTACAGCAACGAGCAGTACGCCATCACGCTCGGCGGCGCTCACAAGGCATCTGCGGCTCTTTTTGGTAAAGCCGGTTTTTATTCCGATGGCATCCTTGTAACACCACAGCAATCTGTTGTGGTTTGTCAGCGTTCGCATATACGGCGGGTTCCCATAGCAAAGCCGAGCGTATTTTTGGGAGCAGATGCTGCGAAATTCAGGATTTTTAATTGCCTCGCGCGCAAGCAGCGCCATATCGTAAGCGCTGGAGTAATGGCCCTTTGCATCAAGCCCCGAGGCGGTAACGAAATTGGTGTTATGCATGCCAATCTGTCTGGCGCGGGCATTCATAAGCTTAGCAAACTCCTCCTGAGTGCCGCCCAAAACACAGGCAACAGTGTGAGCCGCGTCATTGCCTGATTGCAGCAGCATACCGGTAACAAGCGCTCTCAGAGTCACTAGGTCGCCCGGGAGCAGCCCCATCGAGGTGCCCTCGATATTCACCATTTCATCCGTTACCTTAATTACGCGCATAGGCGTGCACGCCTCAATTGCGAGCAGGCTCGTCATAATCTTGGTGGTGCTCGCCATGGGCAAATGCAAATCGGGGTTAACCTTGTAAAGCACCTCACCCGTTTCGGCAACCATCAGCACAGCCGCCTTAGCGGAAACGGTGGGAGCCGCGGAGCCAACGCACATAGGCGCTGCCGCCATCACGACAAAAACAATTATTGATATAATCCGTTTAATCACAATACATCACCCGGATAATAATATGCGGGGTATCCTGTGATTTATTAACAAATTATTCAGTCATATAGTCCTCGATAGCGGCGTCAACGCCGTTATCCTTATGGGTGAGCTTTGTTATAACCTCGCTCGCCTTGTCAACTATATCGGGAACCATACCGATAACTCTTTCAACGGAGCCTTCGGCCGCATTGATATATTTGACAGAAACATTGCCGTTATTGACAACAAGGAACGCCACGGGGCTAATGGTTATACCCGCTCCGCCGCCGCCGCCAAAAAGCTCGGCGTTGCTCTTTGAGGGAAAGTCTGTGCCGCCCGAAGCAAAGCCGTATGTTACTTTTGAAACAGGGATAATCTGAATACCGTCGGCAATATTGATTGGCTCACCGATAATTGTGCTGACATCCACAAGATCTTTAATTTTTTCAATTGAGGTTCCGAGAATACCCGATGCTGATTGCTCTTTCATGATTTTTCCGCCTTTCAGAAATTATTTATTATTATTTGTAGCTGTCTCGGCCTTGGGAGCTTTATCCCTAGAGTACCACAACAGCTTTAACAACACCTTAAACAGAAGCTCGAAAGCGATAATCACAAGCGCGTTTGTGATTTTAATGGGTCTGAACGAAATCTTGGTATGCAGCCGCGCGCTGTTCTCTCCCTTGATGAAATCCGGAGTTATCTCAAGGTTATATTTCTTAACCTTCGCGTTTGCCACAATGAAGCCCATGGCGGGGAAAACCTCCGCACAAACCTTGCCGTATTTGATTGCGGTTTCGGCGGAATCGCCTGCTCCGACATTCATTGAAATATAAAGCTCATCAAAAACAAAGGCTTTGATTATTCGCCCAAACATGCCCTTGAGCGCGCTCATTGTGTCCCTGATTAGCTGCATAACGCCGCCGAAGCCCTTGTTATTATAGAAGCGTTTGAGGATATTATCCTTTTTCTCCTTGGGAGGCTTGACGGATTCGTCCGCAGCTTCTTCCTTTGGCTTTTTCTCTTTTTTCTTCTTCTCTTTTTT
>CAYUXK010000005.1:21626-51627 GCA_964448835.1 uncultured Clostridium sp.
CTCAGGCAGCTCGGAAAGCGATGAAATGCAAAAGCAGCGAAGAAAATCGGGCGTTGTACCGTAAAGCAAGGGTCTGCCCGGCAAATCAAGCCGCCCCTTTTCTTCAAGCAGCCCGCGCTGGCAAAGCGTTGTAATAACACCCGAGCAGTCAACACCGCGGATTTGCTCAATGTAACCCTTAGTGACAGGCTGGTTATACGCCACCACGGCAAGCACCTCAAAAGCGGCGGGCGAGAGCGGCGTGTTACGCTTAATATCGAGCACCGCGCGGATTTGACCCGCGTATTCGGTGCGTGAACACAGCTGATATTTATTGCCTAATTTCAAAAGACAAATGCCGCGCCCGCTACTATCAAGCTCGTTTTCAAGCTCGGCAAGGTAAAGGGTTACCTCATCAATATCCATTTCGAGCGCCTGCGCCATTCTGGATACCTCAAGCGGCTCACCCGCGGCAAAGAGGATAGCCTCAAGCGTTGCAAGTATTTCTTTATTCATCAATTTCAACCGAACCTCCTCTGCCCTGCTGTAACACTACATGCGCCTTATCGCCGTCGCCCTCAACAACAAGCTTCTTTGCCTTGACAAGAGCAAGCAGCGCCAAAAAAGTTGCCACCATCTCTGAGCGTGACTCAGATTCCTCAAAAAACGAGGAGAAGAGTTTGCTCTTATTCGAGCGGAATTTCGCGATAATAAAATTAATTCTTGAAGCAACTGAAACGATTTTGGTAGCGACTAAGCCTGAAAACGCTTCAATCGGCGGCGGCAAGCGGCGCTTGCCCTTACCGACAGCGGCAAGATACGCCTTATATATTTCAACCGGCTCGTGGATTCGGTTGTAGGTCATATCAGCCTCTATTTCTTCAGCCTCGCGTGAGAGAAAGTCAAAGCCCCGCGCCTGCTGCGCGAGCCTGCCCGCTACGAGCTTGCAATCCTGGTACTCTGTGAGCTCGCCGCGAAGCTCCTCAACAAGCTTCTCTGCTTCTTCATGAGCGGGTAAAAGTGAAACGGTTTTAATATAAAGCAGCCTTGCCGCCATTTCAAGGAACTCGCTTGAAATATCAAGATTTTCCTGCTGCAGCTCACGGAAATAGGTAAGATATTGCTCGATAATTTCCATTAGCGGAACATCGTTAATGCTCACCTTTTTTTTGCTTATCATCATCAGCAGCAAATCCATCGGCCCCTCAAAGACCTCAAGCTTATAGGATAGCTTTTCCAAACGTGCATTTCACCTTTCCGCGAAATTAACTGATGGCGTAACTGCCGAACGGCAAACCTGATAAAAACCCGATACCGTTCATTACCTTGGTCGTGAGGAATGTGAGCGGCGCGCTCAAAGCGCCGAAAACAATCAGCGCGAAAACGCCGAGAATAATATAGCGCTCATATTTCATAATTTGAAAATAATACTTTGACGGAATTAACAGTGAAGCAATTCTTGAGCCGTCAAGCGGAGGAATCGGAAGTAAATTGAAAATTGCGAGGCTTACATTCACGGTTGCCGCGAAGTAGAAGAAGTAAGTGGCGACATACGCGACCGTAGCGCCGTTGGTTTTGAAATACGCTATATTGCAAAGGTTTGCAAAAATCATAAAGAAAAACGCCATGAGCAGATTTGACGTGGGGCCCGCAAGCGCTGTGAGCGCCATTCCGCCGCGCGGATTCTTAAAACGGCGAGGGTTGACGGGAACGGGCTTGGCATAGCCGAAGCCCACAAGGAATATCATGACAGCGCCGAGTGGGTCAATATGAGCAAGGGGGTTAATGGTGAGCCTGCCCTTAAGCCGCGCCGTGTCATCACCGAGCCTGTCGGCAACAAAGGCGTGAGCAAACTCATGAATCGGCAGAGTACAAAAAACAACAAACACCCTTGCGAAGAGGTTAATTACAAGATCCAGAGAAAAGCCGTTTCTGAATAAATCAAATAGCATTGCTGTTATCCTTTCACGCGCGCTATAACGGCGCGCTTAATATTGTTAAAATCAGTCAGTGCCGAAAGTTCGCCGCATACATCGGCAAAAATATCCATTATCGCGTCTGCCTGATCCTCGCCGCACTCAACCGCAGCGGCGGAAAGCGGCATATCCTTAAGCCAACCGGAAGCAATTGCCCGGAAAAAGTCAAGCCCGTCATCACCGCCGTCAAGCGCCGTGAACGGCTCCTGCCTCACCTCTCGCGAAAGCGTTTGCACCTGCGCTTTGGGAACATATGGCGGATTTGACAGCAGCAGAAGCGGCGCCGGAATATTGAACGAGGAAAGACCGTCAAAAATATCACCCTGCAAAACGGTTGTGTTGTTAAGAGAAAATCTGTTTTCGTTGCGCCTTAGATACTCGAGCGCATCGGGGTACTTCTCGATAAGATAAACTTGAGAAAGCGGATTGCGCTTTGCAACGCAGAGCCCTACACAGCCGCTGCCCGCGCAAAGGTCAACAACCGTTGCGCCCGGATTCTGCGCAAGATATTCGCAGGCAAAATCCACAAGAAGCTCTGTTTCCGCCCTCGGAATAAGCACCCCGCGGCCGACCAAAAATGTCTCGCTGTAAAAATCCCATTCGCCCAAAATATACTGTAGCGGCTCGCCGCGACCTCGGCGCTCGATAAGCTCAAGGTATTCTTTCTCAAACGGAACGTCGGCTTCGGGATTAAGCACAATATATTCGCGTGTCATGCCCGGCATACTTTCGATTAGCCATCGCGCCTCTTCATCGGCGTTTTCTATGCCCGCGTCATGTAATTCGAGGCGGGCGGATTTCAGAAGCTGTGATAGAGTCATTCGTCGCTCACCAAATCCGAAGTGCCTTCACAATTCCCATCATCGTTCTGCTCGCTTTTAGCAGGGATTATTCCGCCCTCGCCCGAAAGCGCCGCCTTGAGCGATTCAATGCCGACCTCAATGATATCATCGGTAGGCTCGACGGTAGTTATACGCTGCATCAGAAGACCGGGGGCGGAGAGCGCCCTTGTAATTTTATTCGGGTGCTTGCCGGCGAGCTGAATGAATTCGAAGCCAATGCCCATTATCAGCGGCATAAGGCCAAGCTTCACGAGCATCCACACCGCGCGCGTTTCTGTAAGCGAGGGGAACAAATAAGCGACAACGGTTGATATACAAATGCTTAAGATAATCATAACAAAAATGAAGCTTGTTCCGCAGCGGGGATGGTAGCGGCTCTGCATTCTGACATTCTCAACCGTAAGCTCTTTGCCGCATTCAAAGCAGAAAATAGATTTATGCTCAGCGCCGTGGTACATAAATACCCTGCGAATCTCTTTCATCCTTGAGACAAGAACCATGTATGTGATGAATATTATTACGCGCAAGAAGCCCTCAAAAACCGTTCGGAAATTCTCAATAGAGCCGTCTGCAAGATGCTTGTTAACAGTGTCAAACAAAAAACTCGGCATCCAAAAAAACAGCACAAATGTAAGCGCGAATCCAAGAACGGTACCGATAGCGCCGATAACGGCCATCATCTTGGGGCCGAAATGCTCGGTAATCCATTTGTCGAGCTTTGTGTCGCTCTCCTGGCTCTCAAAGTCTGCCGTTGTTTTTTCCGCGGACTCCATCAGGCACTTGTAGCCGAATACCATTGACTCGATAAAGGATACAATTCCGCGTATAAACGGTATTCCCAAAATTTTGTATTTTTTGCGGACCGAAACAAAGTCCTTCATTGTTGTCTCGATTGAGCCGTCAGGCAGTCGCAGCGAAACAGCTGTACCCTTCGGCCCTTTCATCATAATGCCCTCCATAAGGGCCTGACCGCCGACCGCTACATATTCATTCTTCTTTTTGCCCATCTGCCGTGCCGCCTCCTTCACTTGGAATTATTTCGTAATTAACCACATCAATCGGCAGGGTTATCGTCACCGTTGTGCCCTCACCGAGGATACTGTCGACGCTAAGCTCGCCCTTATGCAGGCGGACTATTTCATCCGCAACCGCAAGCCCTATGCCCGAGCCGCGCACCGAGGTATCCGTTTTATAAAATTTCTCTTTTACCCGAGGTAAATCCTCCGGTGATATGCCTGTACCCGTGTCGCTGAAAGTTATAACAAGGGTTGACGGCGTAGGAATCTCGGCAAGAACCACTATTTTGCCGCCTTGGTTAGTATATTTTAAAGCGTTATCAAGAATATTTGAAAATACCTGCTTTACTCTGGCGGCGTCGCCGTCAACGGGCGCGGGCAGATGCGTTACATTGTAAATAAGCTCCTTGCCCTCCTTGATTGCCCTCTCTTTGAATGTAAAGACTACCTCGTCAAGCTCCGCAAGAACATCAATTTTTTCGATATTGAGCCTCATTCTGCCGTTACTCATACGCGAGAAATCAAGCAGCTCCTCAACCATATCATTAAGACGCTCGGTTTCGCTGATGATAACCTGCATACCTCTTTGAAGAATAACAGGGTCAGTTTCGCCAACCTGCATAAGCGTCTCGCCCCAGCCCTTGATTGCTGTCAGCGGGGTTCGCAGCTCGTGCGATACGGTGGAGATGAAATCGTTCTTCATCTTATCCGCTGTTGCAAGCTTATCGGCCATATCGTTAATAGTGTTACAAAGCTCGCCTAATTCATCGCCGTGGCTGTAGCTGTCAATCCTCGCGTTCAAATCGCCGCCCGCTATCTGCCGCGCCGTGAGGCTAATGCTCTTGACGGGGTTCAGAATTGAGCCGATAAAAAACACGCCGGAGAAAATGATTATTAATATCAGTGTAGCGCATATCGAAAGAATCAGCAATGTAATAACCAAGAGCTGGTGGTCAATGTTGCGAAGCGAAATCATCAGCCTTAACGCACCCGCGTGATTACCGCTGGGATAATCGTAGGCTATGGTCTTCGCCATTATTTTTTCGCCGTTTTCGAGCCTGCCCGTCCACCTTCCGATGGAAGAATCATTGCTCATTGCCATATCATAATCCGGCATCTCAATATCCTGATTTATTTCAAAGCCGCTTGTGGAAAGGATGACCTTGCCCGAAGCGTCAATCAGCCAAACCTCCATAACATCTTTATTTTGGAAGGTCTCAATCATCTCTCTGCCCGCGAGTGTAAAGCCGTTTTGCTCATCATCATAAAGGCCGGACATGCTCGCGAACTTGTCGCTCGAATATGAATCAAGGGTCATTTCAACCGCGCTGTAATAATAATTGCGAAGCGAAAATATCAACGCTACGGAAACAATTAACAGTATGACAACAACCATAAGCGCGACGTTCACAAACCATCTCTGGGTTATGCCCTTGAACCTCATACCGAACCTCCTCTCGGAATAATACAAAATATTTAGCCGCTCATTAAACAATCCACTTGTAGCCGATTCCCCATATTGTCGCTATATACCTTGGGTTTGACGGCTCGTCCTCAATTTTCATGCGTAAACGCCTGACATTGACATCAACAATTTTTTCTTCGCCAAAGTATTCGCCGCCCCAAACCTTATTGAGAATATCGGTTCGGCTCAAAGCCGCACCGGGATTTGTGAAAAAGTATTCCATCATCTGGAATTCCACTTGAGTAAGCTCAATGAATTTGCCGTTTTTGGTAAGGGTACGGCTGCGAAGGTTGAGCTTGAAATTGCCAAGCTCGATTATACCCTGCGCCTGAGCCTGAGCTTGCTCGGATTCCGAATTCATCATAACACGGCGATAAACCGCGTCAACACGCGCAAGAAGCTCGGAGGGCGAAAACGGCTTTGTGATATAATCATCCGCGCCCATAAGAAGCCCGGTGACCTTATCCATCTCCTGCGTTTTGGCAGTGAGCATGATAATGCCGACATTGCGGCTGCTCGCGCGCAGCTTTTTGCACACCTCAAGCCCGTCAACATTCGGCATCATTATATCAAGCAGCGCTACATTGATAGCGCCCTCGTTTGCCTCATAGAGCTC
Organism: uncultured Clostridium sp.; assembly: GCA_964448835.1. GTDB lineage: Bacteria > Bacillota > Clostridia > Oscillospirales > Acutalibacteraceae > CAG-177. The sequence goes on from CAYUXK010000005.1 coordinate 27,521, forward strand.
AAGCGCCTGCTCACCGTCGCACGCCTCTATAACCTCATATCCGCCGCGGGTGAGATTAATGACGATAAACTCCCTGATAGCGGCTTCATCCTCGGCAACTAGTATTCTTTTCATCGCGGTAAGCCCCCTTCTATACCTTGAATTCTGTTACTGTTTCAAGCAGCAGAGCTTCATCAATACCCTTTTCTCTGCCATCCTTGCCTATATATCCGTAAACAATTCTGTTTTCATTTCTTAACAGAACCGTGTAAAGAGCATATTTATCTTTGTCATTATTCTCAACGGGTACGCAGATGAGCGAAAACAGCTCGCTGTCATTACCGAATTCATCTTTTTCATAGAACACCCAGCAGTTTTGCGCTTTAGCGTCTCTGACAAGGGTGCTGTCGGCGCGCGCGTCATCGAGAGTAACCATGTAGCTCTGCTCGAGATTGATATAAGTGTAAAGCACATTTTTGACTCCGTCATCGGTAAGGTTAATCCAAACCGTCACATCCTCATGGGTGATTTCATTTACCTCGCTTTTTGCATACAGCGCCTCATCATCCGTCTGGGTAGGAATGTCAATCGAGCCGTCGTTGTTAATATCCCGGCTCGGTATCGGCTCGTTTCGCAGAGTTATGGTGTTGGTAAGAGTATCGGGGTCAAGAAGCGGAGCCACCAAATCCGAATCTTCAGTATTCCAGTAAAGCACCTCGGTTATCATCTGACTCTCGCCCTTGAGCGCGTCGGCATATATTCGCATCGGCATATCGCAGGAAACCTTCTCAGCTTTAATCGAAACATAGCGGCTTACGTTGCTGTCAAGCTTTGTTTCGCCGGTAACGATAATTGAATCATCCTTAAGCTTGAGCGACCTTGCGATGCGGGTGGTAACTCCGCCGGCTGAGCTTTGCCCGATATAAACAATCTCTGTTTCTTTGTCGCTGTCAATATCAACGGCCTGCATAACGCTGAAGTTAATATTTGAAAGCTCGCGAAGTGAGCTTGAGAGTGAATCGGAGATATTCTTGTAAACCGACAGTACCTTGTTTGGGCTGCCCGAATAAATGCTCCAGGTGACAAGCAGCTCATTCATGCCGCTGTTATTCATATCCACAAAAGATATGCTTTCAACCCCGGTGCCGTACCCGTCAAAATCCGCGACTGAAGCCCAATCACCGTCGATAACATCCAAATAATTCATTCTGACATTGCTTTGCGACTCCTGCCGCATATAAAAGGCCAGCGCTTCGTCAGAGCCGTCGCCGTCAATATCGCCGAATACTATTGCAGAGCGGTAATCGCCGCTTGCCGGCGGGCAAAAAACGGTTTCATTCCCCACCGCTCCGCGAAATGCCTCAACAAGCTCCTCATAGCCTTCATGGAAAGACGGCGGAACCATAAGCGAGTCAACCGATTCGATGATATTCGTGTCACAGCCGGAAAAAAGCCCGACAACCGTGGCAGCCAAAAGCAAAATGGCAACACGCTTTTTTATCACTTCGGTCAACCCCTTTCATATAAAATAATTATTAGTAGATTTTCAAGATATTATAACACAGCACAATTACAGATTCAATAACAATTTATTAAATATAATCTATTTTTAAATTATATAATCAAAAAAGCCCGCAGCTTGACGGCTGCAGGCATGTTTTTGACGAGAAACTATTATTTGGGCTTTACTTCGATAATGGCATTGTATTTTCCGTAAACCCAGCAATCCTGTGAATCAAGCAGAATCTGCACGGGCACGCTTTGAGACGCGACCGAAGTATCAATATCCGAAAGGTCAATGCTAACCGTGAAGCTGCCGTTTTCAACCGCGGCAAGTGACTGCTGAGGACCTATGACGGTAACGGGCAAGCTTTGAGTCTGAAGAGTAACATCTACCCCTTCGGGAACATTCACAAGCGAAGAAGCGCCTATGGTAACGGTGTGGGCGGACGCGGAAACATCGGGAACGGTTACGGTGACGGTGAAAACAGTGTTTTCATCCATAAGCACCATATCCTTGAATTTTTCACCGTCTTTGTTGACGGTAAAAGTATTGGTTCCGGCCTTAAGCTCGGAGAAATCGATTGTGAGTATTTCAACGCTTTCAAGGCCCACAAGCCTGCTTTCTCTTATGGCAAACCTTGATGCGTTAGGCTGAATTCTAACATTAAAGGGGTTGCTGCTTATATATGCCGCCGGTTTATTTGTAAAGCCTACCGAAACCGGCATATCGGCAATTTTGTAAACCGGGAAGGTGATATCAACGGCGTTACTGACAAGGTTAGTGCGAAGGTAGTTGCTTTCACCCGCCGAAACGATGTTGACATCGGCAGAGATAACCTTTGTATCGGTCAACTGCTCGTCGATGGTGACAAAGGCGGTAACTGCCGTTGCCTTGCGCAGCTGCATTTCGGGGCCTGTGACCTTAACAACTCTGTCTGCGTCCATAGTTGGCGGCGGCGCATAATAACCATCCGGCGCAATGTCATCCTTAAATTCGCCGCCGATATCAATATCCATTTCAAATTCTTTCTCTTGCAAGACATCAAAATATACATCAATTGTATCAAGTGAAACATCCACTATTTTATATTCGGCATTCGCGTCGGTGCACACAACATCAACGCTGAGAGTTTGATTGCCCGCGCTTGTAACGAGCGAGGTTTTAGCTGTGGCAAGTATGCTGTCCTTCACCTCGGAATTTTCAACGACATAACGCTTGCCGCGAACGGTGACATTAACAGCGAAATCCTTTGTGCCGAAGGGCTCTAAACCGTATTTGTCTTTAACTGCTTCATAATCAACCGCGACGGGTATGTTCATGAGCACCTCGTCTTTTTCGTTGCCGAGCTGAAGCGTTACCACAAGCCACACAAGAACTGCGCAGACTAGTGAAAACACCAGAACAAAGCGGTTATCGTAAAAAACATTACTTAATTTAAAATTAATTTTTTTCATTTTTCTTCAAGCCTTTAAACAGTTTCTTTATCCTGCCGCCATCGCCATCGGCGCTTTGAGTATCGGTATCAATCAGGTAGCGAATAAGCTTTTCGCGAAGCTGCGCTTCGGTAAGACCGCGCTCAAGCGTTCCCGCATGGACAGCGGATATCAATCCCGTTTCTTCGCTTGTAACTATTATCATGGCGTCGCTTTGCTCGCTCATACCCAGTGCTGCCCTGTGGCGCATACCGATATCGCTTGATATGTCGCTGCTGTTGGTAAGCGGCAAAACGCAGCCCGCACACAAAAGTCTGCCGTCCCTGATAACGGCGGCTCCGTCATGCAAAGGTGAATTCGGGAAAAATACATTGACAAGAAGCTCATGAGTCACAAGAGCGTCAATCGGTGTACCTGTCTTAATCACATCACCGAGAAGGGTGCTTTTTTCCATAACGGTAAGTGAACCGATGCGTTTCTCGCTCATTCGCATACATGCCTTAGCGGTCTCAATAATAGCATCCTTGACAATGGCGTCATGCTTGATTTTTTCGTCTTTGAAGCCGAAAATGCTCAGGTTTGCTACCCTGCTCCTGCCCATATGCTCAATGGCGTGACGGATTTCGGGATGAAACAGAATAATGAGCACAAGAATTACATTGCCAAAGACCTGATTAAAAATATACTTACTCGCTTCCATTTCGAGCAGAGACGTGAAAATATACACCGCGCCAAGCAGCAGCATACCTTTTGTCAACTGGAACGCGCGGGTTTCCCTGATAATTTTGATAACATTATAGATAATGAATGTCACCAAAAAAATATCAAGAAAATCCGACAATCCAAAGGACAGGGAGGTTAATTTAGAAAAAACCTCCGCTATATTATCAAAAAATGCCATATAATCGCATTCCTTTCTGTTTCCTGCTTGTTATTTTATCACAGGCATTCGCAGTGTTGCAAATAAATAGCCGATAATTAACAGAAAGTTAATTTTTATTATCAATTAAACATATTGCACAGGCGGCAATTCCCTCACCGCTGCCGGTGAAGCCAAGCCCCTCCTCGGTGGTTGCCTTAACGCTGACGAGCCCGATATCAACTCCACACGCTGCGGCGATATTTGCGCGCATTTTATCAATAAACGGCCTTAATTTCGGTGCCTGAGCAATCACAGTGGAGTCAATATTGACAACCGAGTAGCCGTTTTTATTTAGTATTCCCACGGTTTCCTCGAGGAGCTTAAGCGAGCTGATACCGCTGAATTTATCGTCACTGTCGGGGAAAAACACACCGATATCCCCGAGGGCCGCCGCACCGAGCAAAGCGTCACAAATCGAATGCAGCAGCACATCGGCATCCGAATGACCCAACAAGCCTTTATCATTTTCAATTTCAACGCCGCCGAGGATAAGCTTTCGCCCCTGAGTAAGGCGGTGAACATCGTAGCCAGTGCCGATTCTGAGCATTTTCACTCCCCCTGCCCGTTAATTTGCCTTGCCGCTTGAATATAGTTTTCGTAATTTGTAATGCAATTAAGCACCGTTACAAGAGAATTTGTTGAAAGTCGCGCGGGCAGCCCGTAGTGCTTGAGCAGAAGCGCTCTTTTTGCCGCGCTGTCGCTCTTGCCGACAAAGCCGAATTCGTAAAGGTCAAGCTTTGATATTTGCCTGGGCGAGCTCTCACCCGCCTCGCACAGTACACCTGCATTTGTGAGCGCCTTTATAATAACCTCTTCGGAGACACCCTCAACGCCGAGCTTGCCCTCTTTTGAAGGCTCGGTTTTGCGTCGCTCTTTGCCGAAAATATCGGGTATATACGCGTGAACAATATCCTGCTTATCAACCGTGGAGCCGATAAAGGAGCGTATTTTGAAGCCCGCGGAGTCGCTGTCTGTCAGAACAAGAATTCCGTTAGTTTTTGCAAGGCGCCGTATGAGCACCTGCAATTCTTTATCTTTAAATATTCCAAAGCCGTCAGTTTGAATTATGGGCGCGTCAATGAAGCGGGAGAGCTTGATTTTATCGTACTTCCCCTCAACAATAACCGCTTGCTTTATCTTTATCATTAGTTTTTATTCCCTTCGGTAAGAGCAAGATTCACAAGCGTTTGCTCGAGAATAATGCGATTATCAATGCCTGAGCCTTTAATCTCAGAGTCTGCCCTCGCGAGAATTTCAATACACTCACGCAGTGACTCGAGTGAAAGCTTGGCTGAGTATGTCGCGCCGTTTCGCAGGTTAAATTCCCTTTTGTGATAATTGTAATGCTCTGCGATATACTCGGCTTTTTTGCCCGCTGTGACAGCGCATTTGGCGCGGTAAGTATCTGCGTATGAAGAAACAAGTGCACCGAGAATCATATTCGGCTCGGTGTGAAGATAAAAGAGCATATCAAGCTTAGAAAACGCAACGTCAAACCTGCCCTGCTTTAAAGCCTTTATCATTTCAAACGCGGTCGCTTCAACGGATTTGACGCATACCTCATCAATGTCCGCCTTTGTTATTTCACGCTTGCCCGCATAGGCGCAGAGCTTTTCGGTTTCGTTAAGCAATGTGCTTAAATCTGAGCCGACGCACTCGGTCATATATTGCGCCGCGCCCCGAGCGAAAGCGCTGCCGCGTTTTTTAGCGCCGCTTTCGAGCAGAGTTAAAAGTTCATCGGTTGTCTTCTTATCAAAGCGTACCGTGAAGCCGAATTTATTGAACAGGCTCATCGCCTTTTTCCATTTTTCACCCGAGGGATTATTCGCAAGGGTAACAAAAATCAGCGCGCATTCCTCAGGGCACTGTGAAAGAACGCCTTCAAGCTGAGCAAAGCCCTCGTCGTCAAAGGTGTCAAACGGCATATCGGTCACAAGCACACAGGTGGTTTGAGCCATGAGAGGAACGGCCATAACGCTGTCGTATATTTCGGGCAGGCGCTCCCGGTCGCCTTCAAAGGTATGAAAATTAAAGTCGGCAAAGCTTTTATCAACGCATTTAGATACAATTTTGTCGGTATAAATCTTTTTAAGGTATCCTTCCTCGCCATAAATCAAATAAACCCCGGTGGCCGAGCCACGAAGCTTTTCTTTGAGAGCTTTTTCAGTCAAAGCGGGCAAGATTTTCACCTCATAATCATCAATTTTCACGCGAAGCGGAGAAAACGCCATCACCGCCCGTTTGTAAAACTATATTGCCGCCCCCCGCGGTCGCGGCAGCGTTAACGCCACCCTTGATTAGCTTATCCTGCACCGCGAGCGCCTTGTCGCTCCCGCTGATAACCGTCAGGTCAAACTTTGACGCGTCAAGGCATTTCGGCACATCGGAGCGGCAGATAAGAATATCCGCGCTTTTGTCGCACGGCAGAATATCACCGCCCGGATAAAATGAGATCAGAATTTCTGAATTGTCGATATATACCACGGCGTAGCAGCAGCTGTCGCTTCTGACGCTTTTTAGCCAAATTCCGGGCAGAACCTGCGATTTATCGAACGAAACATCGGCAAGAGTGCTCTCACGAAGCATTAGCTCAGCGCCCCACGGTAAATCGGAGCACGCCACGGTTCGAGGTTTGATTTCGTCAAGCACATCGACCGCGCACGCGGCCTCATAGTCCTTCGCGCGGGGAATCAGCAGCAGCTTCAATGAAATGACCGAGCTGTTTTTTAACGCGTAAATAATATCTTTTGAAGCGGAGAAGCTGTCGCCGCCGCAGCCAAGCAAAATGCCCTCGCCGCCTTTAGATATTATAACCGCCGAGCCGTTGCCGACATCGGTTACCGTTACGCGAGTGTAGCGTTCACCGAATATGCCCGAAATGCCGAGCATCGCGGTGAAGGTAACGCACACGAGCGCGCATGTAAGCCCGATATACTTTTTACCGCGGTAAGAAAGCAGAATTGAGACTGCAACAAACGCCAACGTACACGCGAGCCACAGCGCCGCGATATCTCTTTCATAATTAAACCTTAAGAAGTCAACAGTGCCGAGCTTTTTTGAAACTAAAATAATATAATCTGCGAAAATTCCCGCCAGCCTTGCTTCGGGGTACGCGATTACACGAGCGAAAGGTACCAGCGAAATAATAGCCGCAGTACCCGAAAGCACCATACAGGCAGTCGCCGCGAAAAGCGTAAGCACATTCGCGAGGATGGAAATAAAATTAATTGATGTTTCATTCCCGAGTGTCACGGGCAATGTGAATGCAACCGCGCAAAGGGTTGTAAACACAGAGAAAACAATATAGCTAAAGAGCTTTAATGGAACGCCCTGCTTCAATTTGTTAAGAAGGCTATGTATTTTTTGCGAAAAAGCGGAGTAGCCGCAAATAATACCAAGCGTTGATAAAAACGAAAGCCGCAGAGAGAAATCACCCGCGGCAAAAGGATTTATCAGAAGAATCACAGTCACGGCAAGACCGAGCGAATTGAGCGAATCCTTTTCGCGCGAGATTATGTTGCCGCCCAAAAAAACAAGGCTCATAATGCCCGCCCTTATCACCGAATACGGAAAGCCCGTAAGCGCCATATAGCCGAGCACAATCACGCCCGAAACCGCCGACGCCGGCTTGACGCCGAGACGCAGCTTTTTTGCGAGACTTAATAAAAACATTGCCCATATGGATAAATGAATTCCCGAAACGCTGATGATGTGGGAAATGCCGACATTTCTGAATGCCGCAAGCGTTTCATCAGATATTCCGCTTATATCGCCAAGCAGAAGGGCTATTGCCATCGCGCCGCTTTCATTTGGTAAAAATGAGTAGACCTTGCTCTTAATTGCCTCACGCGCAGTGTGAAACCTGTAAGCAAGGGGCTTGTCACCCTTTGAAACGGGAGAAACAGAAAACTCGCCTTCACTGTAAGCACCGATAAAAACACGCGAGGCGCGAAGAGAGTCGCTTGATTTCTCACCAGACGCTCCAAGCTTATATGTATTGAATTTGCCGCTGACTATATCATAAGGCTCTGCCTCGAGCGCACACGGAAAGCACAGACGGATTTTAACATCTGCCTCTTTGCCGTCAATTGAGACCGCACGCGCTTTGTAATAATATCTGCCGTAAGCCCTTGCCCCGTTATCGGTTATTTCGCAGACTAAATCACACTTCTTATCCGCGTATTCGAGCGACGGCTTGTACTCAAGCTGTAAAGCGCCCAAAAGCAAAATACACGCGACGAAACATGAGGCGAGCGACACCGGTATAACCCTTGCGCGCCGCACCGGACCGATTATTATTGAAATAATAAATGCCGCCGCGATAAGAGCCGCGGCTGTGGCCGCAGCTTGAGTATTCGCATTGTAAAGAAGTGATAAAACGAAAAACGAAGAGAACCCGATTACAGCAAACGGACGTGGCATCGCGTCTGTTCACCCTTTCAGTAATTAGCTTATTTCTTTAACAGGGGCAGAGTAGCAAGGAATACAATATCGTCCCTTTCCGCCGCGTCGCCCTCGGCAAGCACAGCTGCCGCGCAGACGATTTTTGCGTCAAAACGCTCGCAAAGCATCGCGACGGCCTTTATGGATTCACCCGTGCTGATAACATCGTCAAGGATAAGCACACGCTTGTCGCGCATCTTATCGCCCTCGCTGCTGTCAAGAATAAGCGTTTGAACGGCATCGGTAGTGATGGAACGCACATTCACCTTAACGGGGTTTTTCATGTACAGCTTTGCCCTTTTGCGCGCGACAAGATAGGGCTTGCCGCTTTGCCTTGCCATTTCGTAGGCAAGGGGGATGCTCTTTGCCTCGGGTGTAACAATAATGTCAAACTCGGGAACTTTTTTAAGAAGCTCTGTGGCGGCGTGAACGGTCATCTCAACATCACCGAAAATAATGAAAGCGGCAATATCAATTTCGTCGCTTATCGGGCAGCGGACCAAATCGCGCTCAAGACCTGCAATGTTAATTCTATAAAAATCGGGCATGTAAATTTCACTCCTGTTTTAATATAATACTTATTCAAATCAGCCCGGAGGCCATGTAAAATCACGCCCGCCGAGAAGGTGAAAATGAAGATGCTTAACGGATTGACCTGCGCCCTCGCCGCTGTTTGTGACAATTCTAAAGCCGTCGGCGAGTCCGCTCTGTTTTGCAAGCATTGCGGCAACCTCAAAGATACGGGCGACAACGCTGCTGTTATCGGCGCTGATATCAGCCGCAGAGGTTATGTGTTCCTTCGGGATAATCAGAACATGAACGGGGGCTTGCGGTGAAAGGTCGTTGAACGCGAGAACCTTATCATCCTCATACACCTTCGTGGATGGGATTATACCCGCGGCGATTTTGCAGAAAATGCAGTCCATCAGACACACCTCTTATAAAAATTATTTTATCATATCGGCCAAAATACTCTCAACAGCCGCCATCGCCTTGTCAACAGCTTCAATGTTCTTAGTGCCTGCCATGGCGCTGTCGGGCTTACCGCCGCCCGAGCCGCCCGCGAGAAGCGAAACAGCCCTGATGATGTTACCCGCGTGAGCGCCCCTCGAAACCGCCTTGTCAGAGCAGGCGCAGGCAAAGTTTGCGCCGGTCTTTTCGCTGTTAACCGCGCAGATAACCGCCACGGCACAGGGTTCCGTCTTAACCGAGTCGCACATTGCCCGTATCTCGTTAACCGAGGCGCCGTCAAGCACCGCGGTAACAAGCTTAATGCCTTTGACATCGGCCGCCGCGCCCATAAGATCGCCCTTTTTGATTTGCGAAATTTCGCCGCGGAGGGTTTCGATTTCTTTGTCTTTTGCTTTTATCTCTGCCATAACGCTGACGGCGCGTTTGGCAAGCTCGGCAGTGTTTAATACCTTAAGAGCCGCCGCTGTTTCGTTCAGAAGCGCGTCATGCTTAGCAAGACAATCAAGTACGCCAAAGCCCGTAACACCCTCAATACGGCGGATTCCGGCCGCGACGGAGGTTTCGGATATAATCTTGAAGAGACCTAACTCGCCCGTGTTTTTAACATGAGTGCCGCCGCAAAGCTCGACCGAATATTCGCCGGCCATCACCACGCGAACCACATCGCCGTATTTTTCACCGAAAAGCGCCATAGCGCCGAGTTTTTTCGCCTCAGCCACAGGCATTTCCTTCGTTATGACGGGAGCGGCGCTGAGGATTTCTTCGTTAACAGTTTTTTCGATTTGATTAATCTCATCGTCGGTAAGCGCCGAGAAATGGGTGAAGTCAAAGCGGACGGCGTTTGAATTAACAAACTGACCTGCCTGCTCAACATGCGTACCCAAAAGACCGCGCAGCGCGCCCTGAAGCAGATGCGCCGCGGTATGGTTTCGCTCGGTCGCCTTGCGTAACGCGAGGTCAACACTCGCGTTCACCGTGTCTCCAATCAATATGCTTTCGCCCTCAATAAGCCTTCCTATATGAAGAATAACGCCGCCGACCGTTTTTTCGGTCGCGGTAACCTCAAAAACAGCGTCACCCGTCTTAATAATACCGGTATCGCCTATCTGACCGCCGCTCTCACCGTAGAAAGGAGTTTTGCCGAGCACTATCGCCGCTTCGCTCTGGGCCGATACAAACTCAGCGCGCTCGCCGCTGATGATGATTGCCTTGACAGCTGTGTCCGCCTCGATTTGGTCATAGCCGATAAATTCGGTTTCGCCTATATCTGTCAGCAGCGATGCCGTACCCTTCCAAGCCTCTGCGCCGGCGTCCTTACGCGCCGCCCTCGCGGCCGCGCGGCTCTCGGCGGAAAGGCGGTTATATTCATCTATATCCACGCTCATGCCGCGCTCTTCAAGCAGCTCACGGGTTAAATCAATCGGGAAACCGAAGGTGTCCTGCAGCTTAAACGCATCCGCGCCGCTTAACACCTTGCCGTCACTTTCGGCAATAATGTTCTCAAGTAAATTAAGACCTGTATCTATGGTTTTATTAAAGCTTTCTTCCTCCGCCTTTATTACACGTACAATCAAATCACGCTTCTCAACAAGGTTCGGATAAGCAGTTTTGTTTTCGCCCATTACCGTGTCGCATACCTTATATAGGAAGTTACCTTCAATGCCGAGCAGCCTGCCGTGCCGCGCGGCGCGGCGCAGAAGGCGGCGCAAAACATAGCCTCTGCCCTCGTTTGACGGCATAACGCCGTCGCCGATCATAAAGGTCGTGCTTCTGATATGGTCTGTAATTACGCGCAGTGAAACATCGTTCTTTTCACTCGAGTGGTACTCAACGCCTGAGATTTCAATGATGTGCTTCATTATGTTGCGAACAGTATCAACCTCAAACAGATTATCAACGCCCTGCATAATGCACGCGAGGCGTTCAAGACCCATACCGGTATCAATATTGCAGTTTTTCAGCCTCGTATAGTTGCCGTTTCCGTCATTGTTGAACTGAGTGAAAACAAGGTTCCAGAACTCAACAAAACGGTCACAGTCGCACCCGACCTTGCAGTCGGGCGAACCGCAGCCGTATTTTTCGCCGCGGTCAAAATATATTTCAGAGCAAGGGCCGCAGGGACCTGCCCCGTGCTCCCAGAAATTATCCTCCTTGCCGAGCTTAACCATATGGTCAGGCGCGATGCCTATCTGCTTAGTCCATATATCGTAAGCCTCGTCATCATCAAGATAAACGCTGATATAGAGCTTCTGGGGGGGCATTTGCATTACCTTTGTGCAAAACTCCCAAGCCCAGGTGATGGCCTCGGTTTTGAAGTAATCGCCAAAAGAAAAGTTGCCCAGCATTTCAAAATAGGTGCCGTGGCGCGCGGTCACTCCGACGCGCTCAATGTCGGGCGTTCGGATGCACTTTTGGCAGGAGGTTACCCTAACGCTCGGCGGGGTAAGCTCGCCCGTAAAATACTTTTTCAGCGGTGCCATACCCGCGTTTATCAGCAAAAGGCTTTTATCACCCTGAGGCACGAGCGAAAAGCTCGGCAATCTCAGGTGCTGCTTGGATTCAAAGAACGAAAGATATTTCTCGCGGATTTCGTTCAGGCCTGTCCATTCCATAGGTATCGTTTCTCCTCAAATCTAATATATCGCAAATTCGGTGCGGCCGCGCACAGATAGCGCAGTCGCACCGTAGGTTTCAGTGATGTTTACGCAATTGTATTGCTTACAGCCGTTGTTGTGGCAGGCGCCAAGGTTGTTGTCACCACGGTGCCGGCCGGCGCCTTTTCGAGATAGTTCAGCGAAACCCAGCCATAGCCGCCTTCGAATTCGATGCAAACCCAATCCTTGCCGTTATCTGCCGTTTTCTTCATTTGGACATTGACGATTGTCCCCTCGGGCAACTCGCCGAGCTTATCGAAATCAGAGCCCGCGTCGCTTCTGACATTGACGCCGTCCTCTTCGGTAACGATATAGACGCCCTCGAATACCTCAGCGCCGTCCATCTGCTCGCTCGGGATGGTGGTCGTCTTGTTTCCGACGCCCTCGAATTCAGTGATTGCATCACCGACGGTTATAACGCCCCAGGTGCCTGCCTTGCAGGCAATGAAAACACCGTTGTCGCCCTGCAAAATATTACTGAATTCAAACGGAACAACAACATTATTCTTTAAGTCGATGATTCCCATTATGCCGTTCTTCTTGACTGCGACAAGTCCGCCGTTAACGGCGCGGCAATAATCGGCGCAAGCGGATTCCGCTGTTGAAAGGTTATTTACCGCTTCATACTCGAAGGGGATGATCTTTTTATCCTTATCCTGGCTCACATAGCCCCACTTGCCGTCTTTGCGCGCGGCGGCGTAGCCCTCAAAGTAGCGGTCGCGCTCGTCGTAGTCGTTACTGTCAAGAATATCGGTATCGCTCGCGTGCTGGGTGTGCGGCGTTGTGCTGATATCCACGGCATCATCAAGGAAAGTAAGCTCGAATTTAGGGCTGCCGACGGCCGTATCAATCTGAACAAGGTAATGGTAGCTGTTTTTGCCTGTATAATCCTTGCCGTTTGAGCAGCGCACAAAATCAGCGTAGGTGGGCTCAAGGAGCACTTTGCCGCGGTAATTCATAAGACCGTATAGCCCTGTTTCCGCTGACTTGACCTTGCAGGCGAACTCGTTAAAATACTGAATATCGGAATATTTCTCGAAGCCGCCCGGAGTCCACACATACTCTGAAGAAGCTGTACCCGCGGCGGCCAGAGTTGTAGTTTCGCCGGGGGCGGTTGTAGTGCCATCGTTGCCTTTATTGTTGCCGGCGAAAAGCGCGAGCGCGACAACTACCGCGACAATAAGCACAGCCGCCGCGGCGATTATAATTATCTTGACCTTTGATGCCTTTGACTTCTCTGCCGCGGAGGAATCGCCAGCAGGCTTAGTCAGGCTTGATATGCCTTGATAGCCGCCAAACGAAATCCCGCCTTTATCAGCTTCGTGCTCTTCAAGAGTAATGCTGTTTTTAATCTGCTCGAGAGCGTCTTTTCCCTCGATGTCGCTGTCGCTGACTATCGTACCGATAATCTCCTGCGCGACTGTCGCGGGCTCTTTACCGAAAAATGATATATCCTCGTCCGCCTTCTTCTCGGGCTCGTCCGCTTTTTGGGGTTCGGTTTCGATCGGTGAGTCGGGTTTCTCAGCCTCAGCTTCCTGCTGCTCATCCGCCTTTGTCTCTTCCGGTTCGTCAGACATCATCACGGGAGCAATCGGCGGCAGCTCCGGCTCTTTTATTATCTCGGGCTCTTTTATCGGCTCGGGCTCTTTTACAGGTTCCGGCTCTTTTACAGGCTCCGGCTCTTTAGCCGCTGCCTGATGCTTATCATATTCACCGCTCACATAGATAAAAATAGCGCGAACTGTCGCGTTGTCAATAATTACCTGTGAAGCAGACCTTTGAAACACTCGGGTAAGAACGGGCAGCGGGTCCGCGGAAAGCTCGCCCTGGGGCGAACCGAGAGAATTTGTCACAGCCTGCTTTGCCTTGAGCAGAAGCGCGCCCGCGGTACTCTCGGAAACGCCGAGATACCTCGATAAGGCTATCAGCGGCATACCGTTATTATAGAACAGCACGATTGCTGCTCTTTGCACCGCCGGCAGCTGAGCGACCGATTGCTCAAGACGGCGAGAAAGCACCTCATCACCGTAAACATACTCCGGCAAAAACTCCGCCGCCTGCGCTGAAACTGTTGCATCAGCGTCGCTGAAAACGAAGGTTTGCGTATCTTTGTAAGCATTGGCAATGGTTTGCTTAACCCAGATATCAAATGCCTCCGGCTTCTTTAAATTCTCTATATTGCAGAACGCTGTTGCATAAGCCTTTTTTGTTATTTCAACTGCTTCTTTTGCATCTGCAGTAAGCTTTAAAGCAAGAAAATAGGAACTTTTGAGCGTGCGGGAATAGAGCTTTGCGAAGGCGTCCATATCGCCGTTTTGCGCATCAATGACATATTTGACTGACATATCGCTCACTAAAAATTCACTCCCAACAAATCAATTATTATAATAATATTCCATATTTTGTTATTTGTCAAGTATAAAGGAATAATATGTCAAGATGTTGTGGCGGTTTTTTATACTTCCTTTTTCATCTTTTCTATTATTCTTTTTTCCAATCTTGAAATGTAGCTTTGCGATATTCCAAGTAAATCCGCAACTTCCTTTTGCGTGTATTCCCTGCCTCCGCCGATACCGAATCGCATACACATTATTGTTTTCTCGCGTTCGCCCATGGAATTCACAACGGCGTAAAGGCGGCTTCGTTCATCCTCATATTCAATATCTCTGTAAACATCCTCCGGCTCGCTGCCCAAAACATCAGAGAGCAAAAGCTCGTTGCCGTCCCAGTCAACATTGAGCGGCTCATAATACGAGACCTCGCTGCGCAGGGTGTTAGTTTTGCGAAGATACATCAGTATTTCGTTCTCAATACAGCGTGAGGCATAGGTGGCGAGCTTAATGTTTTTGTCAACTTTAAAGGTATTTACCGCTTTAATAAGCCCGATTGTGCCGATTGAAATCAAATCCTCAATCTGTATGCCCGTGTTTTCAAATTTTCTCGCAATATATACCACAAGGCGAAGGTTGTGGGTTATCAAATCCTCCCTCGCCTCGCGGCTGCCCTGTGCGAGCGCGATAAGGCACTGCGCCTCCTTTTCTTTGGTTAGCGGAGGCGGCAGGGTATCAGGCCCATTTATGTAATCTACCTCAATTTGCGTAAACTTTGATTTGATTTTGAGCCACAGATTGATAATTCTGCTTTTAATTGACAGCTTCTTCAAAATTCTTCACCTCATTGTTAATCTCATCAAAAACAGGTGTTCCCAACAGCGCGGCAAAATCAGAACCTATTACTCCTCGCCCTGCTGCCGCAACGTAAATATCCTTTATTTCGTATGCCCGCCCGCCGATAAAAATACGCAGTTTTTCCGCCTTGAACGCAGGCAAAACTCCGCTGCCTCCAACAGTTGACATTGGTATGAGCCTGAAGCCTTCGGGCAGTTCACCGCTTGTGTAATCCACGCCGAAAGTGCCGCCTGTGAGCGGCTCGAGGAATTTAGCTTCGCACACTGCCACGGGTCTGCCCGAAAAGCCCTCGGTGAGCGTGTTCCCCGTGTCGTAGAGCGCCCTGCCGCTCACCGTTTTGCCGTTGTTTTCGATTTCAATCCGGAATATTCTGCCCGTCGGAACACGGCTGCGCCCAAAGCGCGAAATAAGGCGCATAACGCCGTAACAGCCCAGCGCGCAAAGAGTAAGTGCAACGGGATTCACATCAAAATAAACATCCCCGTTTTTGAACAGCATCGCCTCGGGCATAAATGTCAGCCAAATTGCGAGCATCACCCCCGCAAACGCAAAGTTAACGAGCATAAACACCGCGCAGCATCGCAAAAAGGATTTCAGTGATTTGATTTTAAATGCAGTAGGAACAAGCGATAAAACAAACGCGATCTTTATCGCTGCAAGCGCTACGGACGGCAAAAAATCCGCGAAGATTATCAGAGAATACGCTCCGCCTAAAAATGATGCTGCGAGCAGCCGAATACCGCGCGGGCGAATAGACATTATGACGGCGCAGGTACGAAGAAGAAGGTAATTGATGATTATGTTGGTAATTACGAGCACATCGGCGTAAATAACCCTTGTCACAATCCGCGCCCCCTTTAACCGAAATTATAGCAAAGCATATCTATCGCTTTTTGTCATAATTTAGTCGAAGAAAAAATTTAACGCGGATACTTATTGATTATGACTGAGAGTTATTATATAATTAGTTCGACAAGGAAGTGTAAGAATGAGCAAATATCTTTATGAAACACACGCGCACACAGCCGAAACAAGCACCTGCGCCAATAAATCCGCGAGAGAAACCATTGACCACTACAAGGCAGAGGGCTATAACGGCATAATAATCACCGACCATATGCACCACGGTACATTTAAACGGGTACGCGGTCTTTCACCGGAGCAAAAAACCGCCCATTTTTTGAAGGGCTATCATGAGGCAAAAAAATATGAGGATGATAATTTTAAGGTAATTCTCGGCATGGAAATCCGCTTTCTTGACGAGGATAACGATTATCTGCTTTACGGCTTTGACGAGGGATTTATTCACGGTGACGAGCTTACTAAAATCGCCTCGCTTGAGGAGTTTCGCCCGATTATAGAAAAAAACGGGCTGATGATTTTTCAGGCTCACCCTTATAGGTCGCATATGACGCGTGCGAACCCCGCTCTGCTTGACGGCGTTGAGGTTTATAACGGCCACGGCGGGCATAAATCGCATAACGAGCTTGCCTATGCCTTCGCTAAGGAGCACTCGCTGCGTATGCTCTCGGGCTCGGATTATCACGGTGAAGCGCTTATGGAAAAGGGCGGCGTATATTTTGATAAGCAGATTACAACGCCGAGGGAGCTTGTAGAGGCGCTTCGCAATAATGAATACACTATGAAATGCTTCACGCAATCCAAATAAAAAAGACTGCGATACAATTTATATCGCAGTCTGAAGAGCTTATATAATTCAATTCTTTTGAGCATATTTCTCATCATATGAGAACTCAGTCAGCTTGCCCTTAACGGTGTTAAAGCATCTTTCGCCGAGCGAAAAAATATATTTATCCGAGTGAAGACTGTCGGAGTAAACGCACTTGACCTTGCAGCCCTGCGGGAAAGCCTGCTTGAGGCGCTCAACCTTTTCATTTTTAGCGCAATTCTCGCCCACGAGCGTGCCGTTTTTGCTGTGCTTTGTGCAAAGAAGCAATTCAACCTCAAGCCGATTCGCGATTTCTTCAAGCAAAAAATCCGGACTCGCGCTGATAATAACTGAATACCGCGCTCTGTTTTCCTTTTTGAACCAGTCGTATACTTGTTTTTCGTGCCTGTTCCAGAAGCCGTTGACAGCTTTTTGGGTGTTTATCAGCGTCAAGAAGATGAAAAAGTACTTTTTCATCTGCCGCAGGTTCAAAATCCGAAAAGCGTACAAAACAGCCGATACAAGCTGAATCGGCACAAAGATTACAGTCCACGGTCTTGTGGCAAGGCAATAAAGCCAAAACAGCGAACCGCTGTCAAAGGGTACAACCGTTTTGTCAAAATCATAAATATCAACTTCCATCGCAGTTCCCTCATTCAATAATTGATGCCGCTATTATACATTAATTGGCAACAACATGTCAACAAGGGAGTTTTATTATGAAAATCATACCAATGCTTAACAAATGGGACTCAAGAATGACCGACCGCGAGCGCTTCAACGCGCAGATGCACTACCTTGAAACTGACCGCTGTTTCAATATGGAATTCGGCTACTGGGATGAAAACTACACCGAATGGTCAATACTCCGCGATAACGGCATTACCAACGAACACGAAGCCAACATACTCTTTAATTTTGACCAAATCGCCTGCATAGGCGGCAATGCCTGGATGTGCCCTTCCTTTGAAGAAAAGGTAGTGAGCGAAACAGATGATTATCAGATTATCCAAAACGGCGACGGTCTGTTTGCCGAGGTAAAAAAGCATGGCACAAGCTCCATTCCACATTATATTAAATCGAGCGTCGTTACGCCCGATGACTGGGCAAAGGTAAAGAAAGAGCATTTTGACCCGAGCCACCCGGGCAGGAAAATCAATTTGGATTCGCTCAAGGCTCGCCACCCGGTGGGCAGCGGGCGCGATTATCCGCTGGGCATCAGCTGCGGCTCTATGATAGGCAAGGTGCGTGATATGCTAACCTTTGAGGGGATATGCTACGCGTGCTACGATTACCCCGAAATGGTTGAGGATATGGTTGAAACAGCCTGCTCTCTTGTTGAAAACTACCTTGATATTCTGCTGCCCGAGTTTGATTTTGACTATGCCTCCGGCTGGGAGGATATATGCTTTAACGGCGGGCCGATTGTGAGCGTTGACTTTTTTAAAGCCATTGTTATGCCACGCTACAAGCGCATTAATAAAAAGCTTAAAGAATTCGGCATAGATATCTGGTACACGGACTGCGACGGTGATGTACGCCCGATTCTGCCGTCTTTAATGGAGGGCGGCATCAACTGCCTTTTCCCCTTTGAGGTCAATTCCTGCGCTCACCCCGCCGAGCTGCTCAACGGCTACGGTAAAGACCTTCGCATCATGGGCGGTGTCGATAAAATGAAGCTTGCTGCAGGGCGAGATGAGATTGATAAATACCTTGATTCGCTTATTCCTCTTGTTAAGCGCGGCGGATATATCCCGTTTTGCGACCACCGCTGCCCGCCAAATGTGCCTCAAGACGACTATTTATACTACCTCGAGCGTAAAAAAGAGCTTTTCGGTCAAATAAAATAAGAAGCTGCCACATCATATTGCAGCAGCCCCCTAAAAGCAATTCGTACAGGCGATGATTCAGTTTACTGAGTTGTCGCCATTTTTTTGCCCGCTTCATAGAACGTTTTGTACTGATACACTACAATAACGAGCGCCAGCATCGCCGCGCCCGAAACGCCCATAATCACCCTGATGGATATAACATCGGCAAGCGGCCCGAAAAGCGATATCGCCTGACTTGTGAGAAACAGGGTAATATTTTTCTTCCAATTGTTTTGAGTCATACATTGACCTTTCGGGCATTTATTTAGAATTTAGATCAACAAAGAGATATTTTGTTGCAGTCAAAAAGCTACGCTGAAGAATCTGCATAATATCCTCGGTAGTTTTGGTTTTGCCCTCGGTTATCCATTTAGCAAGAAAGCCTATACCGATGCCGAGCTTCATCGTAATAAAATAGCGATAATCCTCGCTGTTGCTGTCAATATTCGGAAAAGCGACATGCGCTATTCCTTCATACGCGGCCATCATGGAGGTGTTGAGAATATCCATTCTGTTTATTTTTATCAAAGTCCCGATTATTTCGTCGTGTTTGTCCCAATACTCAAAGAACAAGCGGATTAAATCAATCTGTGCATTACCCGCCTCGCTGTTGATTTTTGCCGCGTCAAGATACGCGAGTGCCATACCTGCGCATTCCTCATCACTTTTCATAACAAGCACATCCGCTACTGCATCAAAATTGCGGTAAAAGGTTGAGCGGCCGACAGTGGATAGCTCCTGAATTTCGGTAACGGTTATTTCATCAAGCGGTTTTGTTTTTACCATCCGCATCACCGCCTCGCTTATGAGCTGCGCGGATTTTTGGCAGCGTTTATCGTTTTTGATATGGTACATTTACTACTCCTTTGTTTCAAACATTATGGTACTGCTGTGCCGTAAATCAAAGATATAAAACGTTTTTCGTCAAAATGTTTTATTTTTTGCGACACTATTGTATCATAACTTATTCTGTGATACAATACTAATAGAGGTGATATTATGACAAAATTATACAATTTTTATTGCAGAGCTTACCAAGCTGTAATGCGCATAGGCACTAAAGCCCTCGATTGGAGCGAACCGCAATTATTTAAAGGCGCCGGCTCAGTAAAAAAACTGCCCGAGGTTGTAAAAAGCCTGGGCATTGACCGTGTTTTGGTTGTTACCGACGGCGGCCTGACAAAGCTGGGGCTGCTTAACCCGATGCTTGAGGAATTGAAAAAGACCGGCGTTGAGTTTTTCGTCTATGACGGTACTCAGCCAAACCCGACAATTGATAATATCGAGCAGGCGCACGAAATCTATCTCAAAAACGCCTGCAAGGGTATAATCGCCTTTGGCGGCGGCTCGCCGATGGACTGCGCGAAGGCAACGGGCGCAAGGATAGCAAGGCCCAACAAGCCTATTCAGAAGATGCGCGGACAGTTAAAAGTCTTAAAGAAACTGCCTCCCCTTTTCGCGATACCCACAACCGCGGGCACAGGCTCGGAAACAACGATTGCG
The DNA here is from genome assembly GCA_964448835.1 of uncultured Clostridium sp. Classification (GTDB taxonomy): domain Bacteria; phylum Bacillota; class Clostridia; order Oscillospirales; family Acutalibacteraceae; genus CAG-177. The sequence goes on from CAYUXK010000005.1 coordinate 47,659, forward strand.
GCCGTGGTGAGCGACCCCAAAACCCACGAAAAATACGCGATTAACGACCCCGTTTTGCGCCCCAAATACGCTGTTCTTGACGCGGAGCTTACGGTGGGGCTACCCAAGCACATAACCTCCACTACCGGTATGGATGCTCTCACCCACGCGGTTGAGGCGTATATCGGCGGCAGCAACACAAAAGGCACCATTGCCGCGGCGGAAAAGGCAACTAAACTGATTTTTGAAAACCTTCCCGCGGCATATGAAAATGGCGCTGACCTCGTCGCGCGCGGAAATATGCTTGAGGCGTCTTACCTTGCCGGCGTTGCCTTCACGCGCGCCTATGTCGGCTATGTTCACGCCATCGCCCATAACCTTGGCGGCTTGTATGGCACGCCCCACGGGCTCGCCAACGCCATAATTCTGCCCCATGTTCTTGAATTCTTCGGTGCCTCGGCTTATAATCGCCTTGCAAGGCTTGCCGAATGCGCCGGGATTGTCACCAACGAAAGCACCGACGAGCAGAAGGCAAAGCTCTTTATTGAGAAAATCAAGTTATTCAACAAGACAATGAATATCCCTGAAAAGTTTGATATGATTAAAGACGAGGATATCCCTCTGCTCGCAAAGCGTGCGCTCAGGGAGGCAAATCCGCTTTACCCCGTGCCCAAAATTATGGACATTAAAGATTGTGAAAAGCTTATTAAATCGCTTCAGGCGTAAGCTTACCGCGATACTTTAATTTCAAATCCGTCGGCATACGGCAGCTGCGCAGAAACCGTACCAATGGGCGCGTCGCCCGTGAGCGTTACCGCGATGCTGTTGCCGCTTACATTCAGCTTATAGCCCATTCGCCTGTTATTGGCGAGTGGGTATTTTTTTATTTCAATCTCAGCGCCGTCATAAAGCCATTCGCGGGGTATTCCCCTGCCGATTATCACATCGCCGTTTGACCTTTCGCAGATCAGCGAATCATAAAGCGCCTTTGTCGCGGTTGATTGCCCCCAGATATGCTGGCACGAGCCGCCGCCCGTTGCCGCGTGGTCGATTGACCAAGGCGAGGCCTTGTCGGGGTAGCCGACACCCTCCCACCAGCTGAACGGTCCGCTTTGAGCGCAGTTAATCATGAACTGATATGCCTTAATTGCGCTGTCGCGGTATTTCTCGCCGCGCAGAGCTGCCGAGCCGTATCCCGCGTTATATGCGCTGCAAAAATACCCGTGAGGATATCCGCCGAAATTATAAATTGTATCGCTTATATCATTACGGCGCTCAAAGCCGCGAGAATAGGTGCTGTCAATCAAATCAAGCATTACCCCGTCCTGCCTTGCGCAGAAAAGGTATGCGTCCCATGACCACCTGCCAAAAAGGAACATCGATGCCCAGTTTGCGTCGCGCGGGTCGCACCTCGGGCCGGCTTCATTCGGTTCATTCATCGCGATAGGTATATAATCAAGGTTATATTTTGATATGGTTTCACTCAGCACGGCATTTGACGCGTTAAGCAGGCTGTCATATTCCTGCCTTGCCCATAATGCCTCATCCTCAATGCCGAGAGTGCGGCATATGTATTCGTAGCAGCAAAGCCCCGTTAAAGCGGACTGATTGTCAATAGTCCAGCTGCCGTGGGAATCAATGGCGTTGGTTCTTTTCATTATTCCACCGTCTTCCCTGTCACGGGCTATGGAGTGAGCGTTCGTTTTGATATCATCGAGCTGTGAGCTCAGGTACTCGGTATCGCCTGTTTTTTGAAGATACAGCGCAAAAATCCAACTGTATTTCCAACGAGCGTCGGGGTATTGAAGATTCATAAGAATATGCTTTGCGTATTCCTTGAAGTGTCTGAAATCACCCATAGTAACAAGTGAAGCGAGAATTCCCAAAACATCATGGTCGAAAACCCTGTCATACCCATTTTCGCCGACATGGAGCCTGTCGCCGTCCTTGACTATCATGGTGTAAATATAGCCCGCTTTATAAGCGTTAATCAGCTTTTCGTCGGGCAGACTGACGATTTCGGCGAGCGGCTCAAGGCGAGTGAGCCAGTATTGTTTCATGGCTTCATACTGCTCGTCAAACGAGCCCATAGTGGCTACTTCACGGCGTGAGGGGTATTTATATTTACCGCCGAAGCGGTCAGCTGCGACAGCGTAATCGAGCATAGCGCGCTCGCCGGGCGCGACGCTTTGGGGGGCATTATTCAGCGGCACAAGCAGCTTTGACACCTTGGGCAGGCTTATGGGTGAAGCCGTGTTATTCTTAACCGTAAGGCGCGAATAGACTATCTCAAAAGGATTGCCGCCGAATTCAACTCTGCTCGCATAATTCTCGACGCTGTAATCCACGCCGCCCTTTGAAAACTCGCTGACAAAGCAGGGCAAAAAGCCCTCCTTGTTATACCAGTTAATCTTACCCTCAATATTTGAAACGCCAAAGGTGATAAAAACATCGCCCCTGCCGCGAAGCCGGTAGCTGCCGTCAATAAAGGCTATGGGCGCATCAATGTCGCCTTCACAGCCAAAGCAAGCCGTAAGCCCCGGGAAGCTTTTGCAGGCATAGCCGCTTTTGCCGATAAGCCCTCGTTTAAAAGACACGCTCATTTTTTTAGTGAAATCAAAATAGACTGCCGCAATGTTTGAAAATATCGGTTTCTTACCCTCCGGCATAACAACACCTCTTTTTCTTTTGATACATATATATTGTATTGTTTCTCGATGAAAAAGTCAATGTATAGTTAATCTAAGCTTGAATATTGGATAGAATTGTGATATGATTTGGATAGATTTAGATAAGGGTGTGTTGTTGTGACGGCGTTTTATGTTATTCTCGGAATTGTTTTGTTTGTTATTGTGCTTTGCTTTGCAATAGGCGCTTACGGATTTAAAATAGGGTGCGTTTCAAAACGGGTTAAACCGCCCGAAACCGAGCCGAAAAGAATCGCCAGAAACGAGCTTCGAATAATCAATAACAATTATCTTTATTCGCTTAATCCCGAGGATTTATCTATCGTTACACCTGACGGTCTTACCCTGCGCGCGTGGTACGCGCCCGCCGAGGAAGAAACAAAGCGGTTTGTTATCGCCGTTCACGGGCATAATTGCAACGGCCCCGATGAATGCAGCCACATACTGAGATTTTTCCGCAATGAGCTTGGGTGGAACTATTTTTTGCCTGACCTACGCGGCCACGGGCGAAGCGACGGCAAGTATATCGGCTTCGGCGCGCCCGACAGCAAGGATATAGTTCAGTGGATAGATTACCTTGTTGACCGCTTCGGCGAGGATATTGAAATCGTGCTATACGGTATTTCCATGGGCGCGGCAACGGTTATGCTTGTCAACTCGCAAAACCCGCCAAAGCAGGTTAAGCTTGTTATTGAGGACTGCGGCTTTACAAACGCCTTTGAGGAATGTGCAAACACAGTTAAAGATACTATCGGCTTCAGGGTTGACTTCCTGATAGAATTTTCAAACATATTCTGCAAGGTATTGGCCAAGTATGACCTAAAAAAAGACGCTGACCCTCTGGGCAAAATGAAAAGCGCGAAAAACCCCGTGCTTTTTATTCACGGCAACGCGGACACCTTCGTGCCGTTCCGTATGCATCAGCAGCTTTACGACGCTTGCCCCACACCTAAGGATATGCTTGTCATTGACGGTGCAGTTCACGCCTTCAGCTATTACGACGGCAAAGAGGCTTATGAGGCAAAAATCAAAGAATTCGTTGCCGCTCAGCTCGGCGAAGCGGCTATAAAATAAGAGATAATTTAAACCTGCCAAAGAATCAATTCTTTGGCAGGTTTTTTATGCACATATGATTATTCGAGACATCGGAAATATTTATGCGGGTTTATACGCGATGACCTCAACTTCAACCAGCGCCTGTTTGGGCAAAGAGGCTGCAAACACGCAGGAACGGGCGGGCTCGGATGTGAAGTACTGCGCGTATATGCCGTTGAAAGTCGCAAAATCCTCGCCCTCGGTTAAA
>CAYUXK010000005.1:51727-65370 GCA_964448835.1 uncultured Clostridium sp.
CCGCCCACAGGCACCACCACGGCGTCAACATCGGGCAGCTGCTCGAGCACCTCAACTCCGACCGTCGCCTGACCGGCTATTACATCCTCGTCATCAAACGGGTGCAGAAAAACCGCGCCTGTTTTTTCGCTGTAAGCGAGCGCCTCGGCATAGGCATCGTCATAAACACCGTCAGACAGGCGAATATCCGCGCCATACTGGCGGGTTGCCTCAATCTTTGAGATAGGCGCGGCGCTGGGCAGGAAGATTGTCGCCTTTATCCCGAACTGCTGCGCGGCAAGCGCGACGCCCTGAGCGTGGTTACCCGCTGAGCATGCCACAACCCCGCGCTCCTTTTGCTCCTTGGTGAACTGCGACATTTTGAAATAAGCGCCGCGCAGCTTAAAGGAGCCTGTTCTTTGAAGATTCTCTGTCTTAAGCCAAAGCTCGCAGTCTGTTGTTACGCCGGTCGATAGAATCATATCGGTCTTACGCGCGACACCCTCAAGAGTGCTTTGCGCGGACATGACCTTGTCAAGTGTTAGCATATTTATCTCCTCGCTGTCGGATATTCTCCCTAACGGATGACCGCGCCCTTATCAGCGGACGACACCCTTTCCATATATCTCTTAAGGTAGCCGTTTACCTTTCTGCCCGGCCACCCCGCGAACGCTTTCTTTCTGCGTTCAAGCTCGGCTTCATCGACAAGAAGCGTTAGCGAGTGCGCGGGAATATCAATTTTTATTTTATCACCGTTCTCAACATAGGCGATTAAACCGCCTGCCGCCGCCTCGGGCGAAACATGCCCTATTGCCGCGCCGCGGGTCGCTCCCGAGAACCGTCCGTCGGTTATGAGCGCGACTGATTCGTCAAGTCCCATTCCCGCGATTGCCGATGTTGGGGACAGCATCTCGCGCATACCCGGACCTCCTGCAGGTCCCTCATACCTGATAACCACAACATCGCCAGACGATATTTTGCCGCCGTAAATTGCGGATATCGCCGTTTCCTCACCGTCAAAAACCTTCGCGGTACCCGTAAAACGGAGCATAGATTCCTTGACTGCGCTGCGCTTAACCACAGCCCCGTCGGGGGCGAGGTTGCCGAACATGACGGCAAGGCCGCCCGTCTTTGCATATGGGTCATTTAACGGTCTTATAATCGAATTATCCTTTATCTCACAGTCTTTTACAGCCTCACCGAGCGTAATTCCGCTCACGGTCATTGCGTCCTCGGCAATCAGTCCGCCCTTTACCAGCTCATGTATAACGGCGTAAACGCCGCCTGCCGCAAAGAGATCCTGCATATGATGCTTGCCCGCGGGGGCAAGGCGGCAGAGGTTTGGCGTTTTTTCACTTACCTCATTTACGGTTTCAAGGCTGACATCAAGCCCCATTTCGTGAGCAAGCGCAAAAAGATGAAGCACGGAATTTGTGGAGCATCCCAGCGCCATATCCGCCGCGAGAGCATTTCTCACGGACTTATCTGTAAGTATATCTGACGGTCTTATATTGTTTTCAAGCGCCTTCATAACAGTTTCGCCCGCCTGCTTTGCGAGACGCTGACGGTGCGCGTAAACCGCGGGAATGCTGCCGTTACCGGGAAGTGCTATTCCGAGAGCTTCGCAAAGGCAGTTCATAGAGTTTGCCGTGAACATACCCGAGCAAGAGCCGCAGCCCGGGCAGGCGCGCTCCTCGAGCTCACAAAGCGTTGCGGCATCTGTCTTCCCCGCGTGATAAGCGCCGACCGCCTCAAAGACGGTGTTAAGGTCGCTGCCGTCAATTGTCAGCATAGGCCCGCCCGAAACAAACACGCACGGCAGGTTCAGCCGAGCGGCGGCGATGAGCATACCGGGCACAATTTTGTCGCAGTTAGGGATAAAAACAAGGGCGTCGAAGCCGTGAGCCGTTGCCATGCACTCGATGCTGTCCGCGATAATCTCGCGTGACGGCAGAGAGTACTTCATGCCCTCGTGCCCCATGGCAAGCCCGTCACACACGCCGATTGTGTTGAACTCCATCGGAGTCCCCCCTGCCATAAGAACCCCGTCCTTAACCGCCCGCGCTATTGTCTGCAAATGGATATGACCGGGCACAACCTCGTTAAATGAGCCGACAATTCCGATAAGAGGGCGTGACATCTGATTCTTTGTGTAACCCATGGCGTTCATTAAGGAACGCTTCGGCGCGCTTGACACATCGTCAAGATTTAATCTGTTAGCCATAAAAACCACCCTAAGTTTTATTTTTGCCAGCTCATTTTTGCCCTAAGGTCGGCGCCGACTTTTTCGACGAGCAAATCGGCTTCCTTCTCACGCCTCGCGTTGAATTCCGGACGCCCTGCCTTATTTTCATCAAGCCATTTGAACGCAAAGGTTCCGTCCTGAATCTCGGAGAGCACCTTCTTCATTTCCTTCTTCGTTTCATCGGTAATTATACGGTCGCCTACACAGTAATCGCCGTATTCGGCGGTGTCGCTGATTGAGTAGCGCATAAATGAAAGTCCGCCCTTAATTACAAGGTCGATAATGAGCTTCATTTCGTGGACGCACTCAAAGTAAGCGCTTTCGGGCTGATAGCCCGCGTTAACAAGAGTCTCAAAGCCCGCCTTCATGAGCGCCGAAACGCCGCCGCAAAGCACGCACTGCTCGCCGAATAAATCCGTCTCCGTTTCTTCTTTAAAGGTTGTTTCAAGGATTCCCGCGCGCGCGCCGCCGATTCCCTTCGCGTAAGCCAGAGCGATATCATGCGCCTTGCCGTCTGAATCCTGATAGACTGCTATAAGGTCGGGAACACCCTTTCCCTCTTGATACTGGCTTCTGACGGTGTGCCCGGGGCCTTTGGGGGCAATCATTATTACGCTGACATCTGCGGGCGGAACAATCTGCTTAAAGTGGATATTGAAGCCGTGGGCGAAGCAGAGCACCATGCCGCTTCTGAGGAAGGGCGCGATTTTGTCAGCGTAAATGCCCGCCATTTTTTCATCGTTTACGAGAATCATGACGACATCGGCTTTCTTGACGGCGTCCTCGGTGTTATAAACCTCAAAGCCGTCCGCCTTTGCCTGAGAAGCGCTCTTTGAGCCATCGTAAAGCCCGATAATAACTGACATCCCGCTGTCGCGCAGGTTTTGCGCATGAGCGTGCCCCTGGCTGCCGTAACCGATAACGGCGATTGTTTTGCCCTCAAGCAGGGAAAGGTCACAGTCTTTTTCGTAATACATAGTTGCCATTTTAATAAGCCTCCAAATTTAAATTTTTGATTTTATCGGATGATATATCCGCGGCGAACGCGAACATATCAAATTTCGCTGTTAACAAAGTCCTCGATATTCAAAACATTGCTTTTGCCCGTTGACAGTGAGAGAGCCCCGGAGCGGCACAGCTCGATGATGCCGAAGGATACGCACTTCTCAATAAACTCCTGAATTTTCTCAGGCTTTCCCGTTAAATCTGCCACGATGAAATGGTCACCGAATTCCATAACCTTGCCCCCGTAGTCGTTGAGAAGCTCGGTAATTGCTCCGTTTCCGCCGCCGTTGGTTTTGATTTTTATCAGCAGATGCTCGACGGATATCGATTCGCCTTCTTCAAGCAAAACCGCCTTTTTAACATCGTAAAGCTTGTTGAGCTGCCTAACCACCTGAGTGCGGATATATTGGTCGCCTGTTGAAACAATGGTCATCCTTGAAATTGTCGGGTCCTCGGTTTCACCGACAGAGAGGCTGTCAATGTTGTAGCCCCGCTTGCCGTACATGCCGGCTATACGGTTGAGCACGCCGTGGCGGTTTGCCACGATAAGCCCGACTGTAAACCTTTCACTCATACTCATCACCTCCTGATTCTATCTGAAACGCATATCGCTCACGGAGCCGCCGGGTGGTATCATCGGGAACACCATTTCATCCATGTCAATCATGCATTCGAGCACGAAAGGACCATCGCCGGAAATTCCCTTGTTTAATGTAGCTCGAAGCTCCGATAAGCTGTTGACGCTGCGTCCGTTTGCCCCGAACGCCTTGGCAAGAGCGACAAAGTCGGTCTCTCTTTTAAGCGTGGTGGAGGAATAGCGCCCGTCGTAAAACATTCGCTGCCATTGCCTGACCATTCCGAGAACGCCGTTGTTGAAAAGCACAATTAAAATCGGCAGCTTTTGAGACACCGCGGTGGCAAGCTCGTTGAGGTTCATGCCGAAACTCCCGTCACCTGTGAAAAGCACTGTCAGCTCACTTCCTGACGCGACGCAGCCGCCAATGGCGGCGCCCATGCCGTAGCCCATTGCGCCAAGACCGCCCGAGGTGAGCAGAGTGCGGGGCTTCTCAAAGGGATAGTGCTGCATAACCCACATCTGATGCTGTCCCACATCCGTGGCAATCACGGTATCCTCGCTTAAATAGCCGCGTATGCACCTGATAATATCCTTCGGCTCGAAGCTCTCGCGGCCTGTGTCTCTGTTATCCTGCGCCTTATAAGTGAGAACGGTTTTTACCCAGTCATCATTGCGCTTCTCGGGCAGAGACTCGAGGATTTCATTAAGAACCGCTTTAGCGTCGCCGCAAAGCTCAATGAAAGAGGGAACATTTTTGCTGAGCTCCGCTTCGTCAATATCAATGTGAACCAGTGTGCAGTTTTTTGTATATTTTTCCACATCTCCCGTTGCCCTGTCGCTGAAGCGCACGCCGACGGCAATCATGAGGTCCGCCATGGACTGAGTTATCGTTGCCGCCGCTTTGCCGTGCATACCGCACATCCCGAGGTTGAGCTCATAAGAGTTCGGTATCGCTGTGATCCCCATCATGCTCAGTGCGATGGGCGCAGAAAGCCTTCTTGAGAGGGCGAGAACCTCCTCTTGGGCGTTTGACGCCAAAACGCCGCCGCCGCAGTATATGTAAGGGCGTTTACAGCTTTTTATGGCTTCAAGAGCATCGGCTATGTCGGGGTGTCTTTCCTCAGCCGCCGTTGACGGTCGGCGAACACCTGTGTATTCACAAGTCGCTCTTTGGACGCTTTTCGGAATATCAACAAGCACGGGGCCCTTTCGCCCGCTTGACGCTATATTAAAAGCCTCTGTCAAAACTGTTTCAAGCTCACGGATATCGCGGACAACAAAGTTGTGCTTGACGATGGTCTGCGTGATTCCGACGATATCAACCTCCTGAAAGCTGTCTTTCCCCAAGAGAGGTACCGACACATTCCCCGTGATTGCAACCATTGGCACGGAGTCAAGATATGCGTTTGCGATACCCGTAACAAGGTTGGTGGCTCCGGGCCCGCTCGTGGCGATAACCACGCCTGTTTTTCCCGTAATCCGCGCGTAGCCGTCTGCCGCGTGCGCCGCGCCCTGCTCGTGGGCGGAAATGATGTGCTCGATTCTGTGAGCGTTTCTGTAAAGCTCGTCGTAAATGTCGAGCACCGAGCCGCCGGGGTAGCCGAATACTGTTTTTGTGCCGTGTCTGATTAACTCCTCAATGAGAATCTGAGCTCCTGTGAGAATCATTGTCCGCATCTCCTTTCAAAAAAAATAGAGGACCTTCAGTGTTGGCTGAAGGTCCTCTAAAGAGTTATAAACTGCTCCTTAACCTATTCAGTCAGCGCAACACTATTAGCACTATCGACAAGTACGATAATGCTGACTAGTATAATGACTATTGCGCTGACGAAGAAATTAAACATTATGAACTCCTTTATTTATTAATTACCCTATTTGCGAAAAACAAACATTCATATTAGTAGCATTATAGCAACATTACGTTGACTTGTCAACATCCGCGTTGATGTTTTTTCCTATTTGAGTAAATTTCGTGCAATCTGTATATTCTGCTTGACTGAACCGTTGCCGATTAGTTTAAATAAACGACAAAAACGCTTCGGTCATCTGCGAGGTTGTCAGCACGGTCTTCGCGCCGGGCTCTGCCATATCGCCTGTGCGCGCGCCTGATGCAAGCGCCTTATCCACCGCTTCCTCAATGCGCCGAGCCTCCGTTTCGAGTGAAAAGGAACAGCGAAGCATCATTGCCGCTGAGAGCACGGCGGCGGTCGGGTTTGCCTTCCCCTGCCCTGCTATGTCGGGGGCAGAGCCGTGTATCGGCTCATAAAGCCCAAACGAGCCCTCAGCTAACGACGCCGAGGGAATGAGTCCTATCGAGCCGGTAATAGCCGCCGCCTCGTCAGACAAAATGTCGCCGAAAAGGTTGCTTGTCGCTATGACATCAAATTTTGCGGGGTTTGTAACGAGCTGCATGGCGGCGTTGTCAACGAGCATATCGCTATACTCCACAAGTGGGTACTCCGCCGATAAGCAGTGCATAACCTCCCGCCAAAGGCGCGAGCTTTCAAGTACATTTGCCTTGTCAACGCTGATTACGCGCTTTCTGCGCTTCATGGCAAGCTCAAAAGCCTTGCGACCGATACGCTCTATCTCATGCACACTGTACATTTCGGTGTCATAGGCGGCGGTTTCGCCCTCAAGCTGTGTTTTTCCGCGCTCGCCAAAGTATATGCCGCCCGTAAGCTCTCGGACAAATATCATGTCTATGCCCTTGTCGGCGATGTCCTGGCGAAGCGGTGACGCCTCTTTAAGCACGGTGTGAAGCTTTGCGGGGCGAAGGTTCGCGAAAAGCCCAAGCTCCGAGCGAAGACCGAGTATCGCCCTCTCGGGGCGAAGGTGCCCCGGCAAGGTGTCCCACTTCGGGCCGCCCACAGCGCCGAGCAAAACCGCGTCACAGTCTTTGCATATATCAACGCTCGCCTTTGGGAGCGGCTCGCCGAACGCGTCAATCGCGCAGCCCCCTGCCAAGACCTCCTCATATATGAATGTATGACCGAAAAGCTCCGCCGTCTTGTTAAGCACGGCCATGGCGGAGTCAACAACCTCAGGGCCGATTCCGTCACCCTTGATAACTGCTATACGACAGGTCATTTCATATCACTTCCTATCATTTTCTTCGCCATCTTCATCAGCCCGCCCTCGCTGATAATGCTTTGAATGAAGTCGGGAAAGGGCTGAGCCTTATAAGATTTACCTGTAGTAGCATTAATAATTGTGCCGCCGTCAAAATCGATTTCGATTTCGTCGCCCTCTTTGCATTCCTTTGCCGCCTCGGGACATTCGAGAATCGCAAGTCCGATATTTATCGCGTTCCTGTAAAAAATCCGGGCAAAGTCAGCGGCTATAACGCAGGAAACTCCGCTTGCCTTTATTGCTATGGGCGCGTGCTCTCTTGACGAGCCGCAGCCGAAGTTTGAGCCGGTGACGATTATATCCGAGCCGCGAAGCTTCGAGGCAAAATTGCTGTCGATATCCTCCATGCAGTGACGGGCAAGCTCTTTTTCGTCAGCCGTGTTAAGGTAACGCGCGGGAATAATAACATCAGTATCAATATTGTCTCCGTATTTAATTACATACCCTTTAGTCTTCATTTCTGAGCGCCTCCTGTTATCGCCTCGGGCGATACTATTTTGCCCGCCACAGCCGACGCCGCGGCTACCGCGGGATTTGCAAGGTAAACCTCGCTATCGGGGTGTCCCATGCGCCCGACGAAATTCCTGTTTGTGGTCGAAACCGCCCTTTCGCCGCTTGCGAGAATTCCCATATGACCGCCAAGACAAGGTCCGCAGGTTGGAGTTGACACAACGCAGCCTGCCTCAATTAACGCTTTGATTGCGCCCGACTCGAGCGCGTCAAGATAAACTCTCTGCGTCGCGGGGATTACTATCGCGCGGCAGTCGCGGTGAACATGTCTGCCCCGAAGCACGCTTGCGGCGATTTCGATATCCTCCAGTCGCCCGTTGGTGCATGAGCCGATTACAACCTGGTCAACTGTGACCTCTCCGAGCTCGTCGACAAAGCAGGTGTTGTCGGGTGAATGCGGCTTTGAAACCACGGGGCGAAGCGCCGATAGGTCGATTTCATACTCCGCCTCATACTCGACGCCCTCGTCGATTCTGCACGGCACGGTGCGTTCCCTGCGATTCATCTCATATTCGGCGGTTATATCGTCAGTTTCAAATATTCCGTTTTTCGCTCCGGCCTCGATTGCCATATTTGCCATTGTGAACCTGTCATCCATTGAAAGGTGACGAACACCGTCACCGCAGAATTCCATTGACATATACCTCGCGCCGCTCACGCCGATTTTGCCGATTATATATAGAATAATATCCTTGCCGCTAACCCACTCGGCGGGTTTGTTTTTAAGCACGAAGCGTATGCCCGCGGGGACCTTGAGCCAAGTTTTCCCTGTCGCCATAGCGAACGCAATATCCGTTGAGCCCATACCCGTTGAGAAAGCGCCCATCGCCCCGTAGGTGCAGGTGTGAGAGTCCGCACCTACGACAAGACAGCCGCTGCCGACAATTCCCTTCTCGGGGAGGAGCGCGTGCTCGATGCCCATTTCTCCCGCGTCAAAAAAGTGCTTTATATCCTGTTCGCGCGCGAAGTGCCGAACCTCTGCGCACTGCTGAGCGGCCTTAATGTCCTTGCAGGGCACGAAATGATCCATTACAAGAGCAATTTTTTCACGGTCAAAAACCTTCATAAAACCACTGCTCTCAAACTCCCTTATCGAGACAGGGGCGGTTATATCATTCGCGAGAACAATATCAACCTCTGCCAAAACCATATCGCCCGCTTTAACCTCTTGCTTTCCGCAATGGGCGGCAATAATCTTTTGTGTCATAGTCATTGCCATAATAATACCATCCTTTCATGGGTAGAGCCTGAAGCCGCGGCATTAAGCCATAGCCTCAATTTTTTCGCCTAAGCTACCCGATACCTGCGTGTAATCCATAAGCTTGCTGAGCGTATGAATATATGATAAAATGCTCGCCTCGATGACATCAGTCGAAATGCCCCTTGCCGAGAATGTTCTGTCACCGTAGCGAAGGGTAGTCATTACCTCCCCTAATGTATCCTTGCCCTGAGACACGGACTGAATGACATAGTTTTCAAACACATACTCGGGTGGGTTAACGATTTTGTCAACGGCCTTGTAAGCGGCGTCAACTGGTCCGTTGCCCATTGCGACCTCACTTTTTAGCTCGCCGTCTTTTTCGAGAGAGATGACTGCCGTGGCGACCTCAGAATCGCCGGTATGCACGGAAAACCCCTTAAGGGAATATTTTGTCTGAGCCGTTTCGGGAATTATATTGAACACAAGCGCCTCGATGTCGCGGTCGTTTGTTTCCTTTTTCTTGTCGCACAGATTTTTAAAATCATTAAAGCAACGCTCAATCTCATTTGGAGTCAATGAAATACCCATTGATGTGAGCTTCTCCTCAAAGGCGTGCCTGCCCGAGTGCTTGCCCAAGACGATTTGATTTGACGGAATGCCGACTGATTCGGGCGTCATAATCTCGTAGGTGCTGCGGTTTGCCAAAACGCCGTGCTGATGTATTCCTGCCTCGTGGGCGAAAGCGTTTGTGCCGACTATGGGTTTATTTATCGGAACAGCCCTGCCTATCACGCTAAAAACAGTTTTGCTTGCCCTGTATATTTGTGTGGTGTCAATTCGGGTATCGGCGCGGTAAATGTCAGGGCGAGTTCTTATCGCCATAACAATCTCCTCCATTGGGGCATTGCCTGCCCTCTCGCCGAGGCCGTTAATCGTGCACTCCACCTGCCTTGCTCCACCAAGGATACCTGCGAGCGAATTCGCCGTTGCCATGCCTAAATCGTTGTGGCAATGCACAGAGATTTCTATTCTTTCGCATTCAGGCACATCTGCCCTGAGGCGCTCGATTGTTTCACGCATTTCTGACGGTGTGGTGTAGCCGACCGTGTCTGGAATATTGATTACATTCGCTCCGCTTCTAATCGCAGTGCGCACAACACGGGCGAGAAATTCCGGATCACTTCTTGTCGCGTCCTCTGCCGAAAACTCAATGTCGGGGCAGAGTGACTTGGCGTAGCTGACCATGCTCGCGGTTCTCTCAATAACCTGTGCCGGTGTCATCTTAAGCTTATATTCCATATGAATGGGCGATGTAGCAATAAACACATGGATACGCGGCGACTGAGCCTTTTTGACTGCCTGATATGCCGCGTCAATATCCTTCTCGTGGCAGCGCGCAAGAGATGCAACTGTGCAGTCTTTGATACGCGAGGCTACCTCTGAAACGGATTCAAAATCGCCCGGGGAAGAAGCAGCAAAGCCGGCTTCAATTATATCCACCCTCAGCCTTTCAAGTCGCCTCGCAACCTCGATTTTTTCCTGCAGGTTCATACTGCAGCCGGGTGCCTGCTCGCCGTCGCGCAGGGTTGTGTCAAATACTTTAATGTGACTTTTCATAGCTTCCTCCTTATTCCGTCCGCTCTTGCGGCCTTATATTTATGTCATGGCTGATAGCCTGTTGACCTCTGTCTATGATAAAATAAAAAAATGGCTTGCAGCGTTGCGCTGCAAGCCAATGATACTATCGCTATACTACTCGATAAATCAATTAAGCTGCTGCAAACAACACGAATCCACGCCGTCGCTTACTACTAGTAGAGCGGCAACGTTAATTAGCGTGTTGAGAACTGCAGACTGAATTTTCATTACTAAATGCTTCCTCCGAGTTAAATGATTGTCTTGATATTAACACATACAAGTTGATATGTCAACATCTTTAATGACTATTTTGCAAAATATTTTTTTGAAAGTTTTGAGTGCCTGTAAAAATATATCGGTGTATATGAAACCATCCTATGCGGCAGGTATTGGAATCATTGACGGCTCAACGAAATCATGGTATACTATTGTTGTGTTATATTATATGACAAGGGGTTTCAATGTGTTAGAAGAAAGATTTGAACTTTTTACCGTGACAATAGCCTGTATTTGGAGAAGCCTTCAGCAGATTAAGGCCGGCATAATGGAGCCTTTCGGGCTGAAGAGCTCTCATTTTATGTGCCTTTTCTTCTTGAATCATGAGGGGAGACCTTTGACGGCGGCGGAAATATCGGAGCTAAGCTCTCTTGACAAGGCCGCGGTTTCAAGGAATATTGCCAAGCTGCAAGAATCAGGTTATGTGACATATGAAAAGCCTGACGAGGAGCGAAAATACCGAGCGAAAATAATTCTGACAGATGAGGGTGAGCGTTTATCCGTAACGATATCTGAAACCATTGATGAATTTGTCAATAATGCAAGCAGCGGTATTTCGGACGAGGACAGGGCGGTTTTTTATAAATGCCTGTTGACTATATCCTCAAACCTTCAAAATATCTCTGAAAATTAATAATAATGTAAGCGCTTGGCGAGTCGAGCGCTTTTTTTGTTGCATATCTGTCTATTTCCGCATTGCCTTTTCAATAAATTAGTGGTAAAATATCCGCAAATAAATTTTATCTGACAGGAGAAAAGTATGGAACATAAAAAACCCATCAGGGGTTCAACGCCAACGCCCGACCATATTATGCTGAGCATAAACGGTGACGCAAAAACCTCCATGACGGTTACATGGCGCACAAGCGAAGAAGTCAAAAACGGATATGCCGAGTTTCGCGAAAGCGGCAGCAGTGAAACGAGGAGGGTTCAGGCGCAAACAGATGTTTTTAAGAGCGACATCGATATAAGTAATATGTTTTGGGCAAGGATGGATTCACTCAGACCCGGCACAAAGTATTTTTACACCTGCGGCGACAGTGAACACCGCAGCGACGAATACTTTTTTACCACTCAGCCTGAGAAGCTTACAAAATTCAAATTTCTTTTGGTGTCCGACCAGCAGAGCGGCAGCCCGTTCGAGTGCCCCGATTATTCTCATTTTAATAAGATTCTTAAACAGTTCCTTGCGGCGAACCCCGATACCGCCTTTATTCTGACCGCGGGTGATAACACCGACTGCGGTCAGCACGAGGTGCAGTGGAACGGCGCTTTCAGCGGCCTGACGGGCATAGCGGAGTATCTGCCGTTTATGATGACACTTGGCAACCACGATAACCGCGGCTTCAAGGATTACGCCAAAGGAGTGGGGCGTTATTACTCCGAGCCCGCAGAGTTTTTCGGCAAGCAGTTCAAAGGAAGCTACGCTCAAAACGGCCCTCAAAATTGGAAAACCGAAAATTATACCTTCGATTACGGCAACACTCACTTTACAGTTTTAGGCGTTAACGGTCCCGAGGAAGTAAATGAATGGCTGATAGAAGATTTGAAGAAATGTAATGCAACCTGGAAAATCGGCTCATACCATTTCCCTGTTTGCTACTCGGGCAGCGACTGCCAGAACTATGATATTTACCCTGCTATGCGCGAGGGCGTCGAAATGCTTGACCTGATGTTTTCGGGGCATGAGCACAGCTTCGCGCGCAGCTTTCCGCTGAAAAATGAAGAGCTGTTTGAAAAGCCGTCGCAGGGCACGGTTCACTATATGCTCGGTAACTCAAACCACAATCCCCCCGGGACTCGTTCACTCTCAAAGGTATGGCACAGCGCGTTTTTCACAATGGAGGAAGAAACCTCAATGATCGCCGTCGCCGAGGTTGACAGCGATAAGCTCACCATAACCGCTTACCTTGAGGACGGCAGAATTGCTGACCGCTTCACAATTGATAAATCTCTTGATACCATTGAGCCCCCCGCTCTTGCTCCAAAATACAACAGAACAAAGATGATGTATAAGGGCGCCGATTTGGGAATCTGCCAATCGGGCACCACCTGTGAACGCATCAGCGGAGTATGGTACGCGCCGCTCGCCGTGTTATTTTCATATTTCGGCGGCAAGGTCGAGAAGCGAGAAGGGCAGGTTCTCCTTGAGGGATACAAGCACCATGCGCTTTTCACTGAAAACAGCCGACAGGTTGAAACCGACAGGGGTGAATACACCCTCAATCAGCCTGTGCTGCGCCTGGCAAGAAATCAGCTCTATATGCCCATTGACGCGGTTGAGATTTTTGAAATGCGCTGGGCATATTCAAAGCGCAACAACTTTTTGCTCATTGAGCATGAGAGCGAAGAGCTGCCCATAACAGTTCAGCCATAAAACTCAAATAACCAAATAAATCTTAATTATAAACTCTGCAGTACCTTGAAACAGATAAAGCTTTTGAAAATATATCTTGAATCAAGAACATATATTATATGAAAGTTTAATTTGTGAGGTACAGTATGAAATGCAGTAAGCTCGCCCCTGAAGAAAAGTGGATAATCAAGGGTATACCGATTCTGTTTCTGATAGGCGCTGCCCTTCATTTTCTTTATAACCTGACGGGTGAAGCAGCCGCGGTCGGCTTGATTTCACCGGTTAACGAAAGCATCTGGGAGCATCTTAAGCTTGTGCTTTTGCCTGTAATGCTTTGGTGGGTATTGTACTATTATGCAAAGGGCGACGAATATAAAATCAACAAAAGCCGTTGGTTCGGCGCCTCGCTTTTTGCGCTGATTACAGCGCTTATTACAATCCCTCTTCTTTATTATTTCTATACCGGGGCATTCGGGTTCGATTCACTGGCGGTTGATGTTTCGCTCCTTTTTTTCGCGCTTCTGTTTGGGCAGCTGATCGGGCTGCATTATTACAGATATGGCAAGGGTATTCGGCCGTCAAAGGTAATTTTGATTTTCGCGCTGATTTTCGCAGTATTCGCCATTTTTACATTTTTCCCGCCCGAGCTGCCGATTTTTCGTGACGGTGCTACCGGGCAATACGGAAGATAACGGCTGAATTCATTCTGATATAAATGGTACAA
>CAYUXK010000006.1:0-17585 GCA_964448835.1 uncultured Clostridium sp.
AAAATCAATATTTTTGTCGAAAAATTTTCTAAAGATAAGCCGCCTGCTCTATATGAGCGGGCGGCTTGTCTTTTATATATTACATTCTTATTATGCTTTATACTTGCTCTTTGCCATAGCGCGTTGAACTGCTTTAACGATTTCAACTAATGGGATAACTACAATTGCAAGGCCCATTGCTACGCTGTATTCCTTTATTGTTATGCTCGCAAAGTCAAACATGTTGGCAAGCGTGGGGATTTCAATAATTGCTGTGGTGAGTATGAGAGAAGCTATCATAGCGCCGTAAAGGAAAATGTTGTGGCTGCCCTTGGCGCCCATTGAAAGCACGCTGCCGCGCTGAGAACGCATATTGAACGAGTGGAAGATTTCGCACATTGACATCGTAAGGAACGCCATGGTCATGCCGCTTGTATGAATATATTCGTATGCATTCTTATAAACCTCGCTGCCGGCAACCGGGATTAACTGAAGCTGCGCTTTGATTGCCTCGGCTTCAACTGCGAAGAATGTAACGGCGTGCTCGCGGATACTGTCAACCAGACCGCCCATGATAAGACCTTCTCTGATCAGGTCGTTGACACACATAAGGTTGCCGAGGAAATAAGCGGAGAGCGTAAGAATCGTCACCAATAAGCCCTGATAGAAAACATCAACGCCCATACCGCCCGCGAAGATACCGTCTTTTGAATTGCGCGGCTGACGCATCATGATATCACGCTCAGGCTTCTCAAGACCAAGCGCGAGCGCCGGGAAGCAGTCGGTTACAAGGTTAATAAACAGCAGGTGAACCGGCTTGAGAATTGTAAATCGCAGCAGAGTCGCAAAGAAGATTGACAGAACCTCGGAAAGGTTTGAACCGAGCAGAAACTGAATTGCCTTGCGGATATTGTCATAAATTCTTCTTCCCTCTGAAACGGCGGAAACGATACTTGCGAAGTTATCGTCGGCAAGCACCATGTCGGCAACATTCTTTGTCACATCAGTGCCTGTAATGCCCATACCCACGCCGATGTCGGCGCTCTTGATTGATGGCGCATCATTAACGCCGTCGCCGGTCATCGCTGTTATGCAGCCCATCACGCGCCATGCGTTTACTATTCGCGTCTTGTGCTCGGGCTGAACACGCGCGTAAACCCTGAAGTCCTGCACACGCATTTTGAATTCCTCATCGCTGATATCGTCAAGCATAGCGCCTGTAATCGCGTGTGAGGGGTCATCAATGATACCAAGCTCCATTGCGATGGCAACCGCGGTATCAAGATGGTCGCCTGTTATCATGACCGGGACAATGCCCGCGCTTCGGCATTCCTCAATCGCCGCCTTAACCTCGGGACGAACCGGGTCAATCATACCTGTCAGACCGATAAACACAAGCTCGTTCTCAAGGTCGGCAGGCTCAAATGAATCGGGCAAAGCGGGGTACTTTTTATAAGCGCAGGAAAGCACGCGAAGCGCCTTACCGGCCATTCTTTTGTTATCGGCGAGGATTTTAGCTTTTAGCTCCTCGGTCAGCGCGACCTCTTCGCCGTCAATAAGAGCCGTTTTGCATCTCTTGAGCAGCTCGTCGGGCGCGCCCTTTGTGTACTGTATAATCTCGCCGTTTACTTTGTGCAGGGTTGACATCATCTTGCGCCCTGAGTCAAACGGAGCCTCGCCCACACGAGGGTATTGGGCCTTCAGGTCGTTTTTGCTCATGCCAAGCTTATATGCGTAATACACAAGCGCCGCCTCTGTCGGTTCGCCGGTAACAACGCCCTCGGCGTCAATTTCGGCATCGGTGCAAAGCGCCATCGCGGTGGCAAGCAGGTTCTCATCATTGCCGAAATGGTCAACGACGGTCATTTTGTTTTGGGTGAGCGTACCGGTTTTATCCGAGCAGATTATCTGCGCGCAGCCAAGCGTTTCAACCGCGGTAAGCTTACGGATAATAGCGTTCTTCTTTGACATATTCGTTACGCCTATCGAAAGCACAACCGTCACAACGGCCGCAAGGCCCTCCGGTATTGCCGCGACGGCAAGTGAAACGGCGACCATGAATATTTCAAGAATGTTTTTGAAAATTACGCTAGCGGGTTCCCTGAACATTTCCAAATCCATAAGGATGCTGAACGCGAAAATGAAAACGCAGATACCGAGCACAAGCACGGTAAGGATTTTTGAAAGCTGATTGAGCTTGATTTGAAGCGGTGTTGCGCCCTCTTCAGTTTTGGCAATTGCATCTGCAATTTTGCCCATTTCGGTTTGCATGCCTGTTGCAACAACCACAGCCTTGCCCCTGCCGTAAACAACTGTGGAGCCCATGTAAACCATATTTTTACGGTCGCCCAAAGCAACCTCATTCTTTTCGTTGCCGATGAGCATATCGATAATTTTGCCCACGGGTACAGATTCGCCCGTCAGCGCGGCCTCTTCGATTTTTAGGCTTGCGCATTCAAAAATACGGCAGTCCGCGGGAACGGCGTCGCCCGCCTCGAGCAAAACGACATCGCCTATAACAAGGTCCTCGCTGCGTATGGATACAATTTTGCCGTCGCGCAGAATTTTTGAGGTTGCGGCGGACATTTGCTGCAGCGCCTCAATTGCCGCCTCAGCCTTGCTTTCCTGCAAAACGCCGAGGATAGAGTTAATAAGCACCACTATCATAATAATAATGGTATCAGACGGGATATATATCGCGCCCGTGCCCTTAACATCAAAGTACTCGGTAACCGCTGAAATAACTGCCGCAACTATCAAAATAATAATCATCGGGTCGCTGAGCTGATCAAGAAAACGCTTAAAGAGCGATTTCTTTTTTCCCTCATCAAGCTTATTCTTGCCGTTTTCGGAAAGCCGTTTTTCCGCTTCGGCAGATGTCAACCCCTCGCTTGAGCTTTTTATGTGGTCAAAGACCTGCTCAGTTTGCTCCAGATAGAACTTCATTCTGTTCAATCCTTTCATTTTTTATACCATAAATATATAAAAGACCTTTGGCAGAGAATTACCTCTGTCAAAGGTCTTGCTTCCAATTATCCCCGCCATATCAGCAAGGAAGGAGGGCTGCCTGCCAGCCGCTGAGCGCGGCGGTTGTTGACAAACAGCTTGGGCAAACCCCGTAAGCTACTCCCCTTTAACCATATATACTATTATATATTATCATCATAATATCCTACTCGGCAATACTTGTCAAGTAAATATCAAATGATTTAATCTTCTATGTTACTTTGCAATCCTCGCAGAGCCGTCCACAGAGAGAAGCGAAAGCGCGAGGAACACCTGGCCTGCATAATACATAGAGATATTAAGGCACTTCTTGAGATAGACATGCTTATCACCGAAGAAGCCCATTGCAAGGGCAATATCCGACGCCGTAAACAGATAACCGCCAAGGGTGAGGAATATAAACGCGGAAACACCCTTAGGCGCGCCCTCAAGCATCATTCTCAAGCCAAGCGAGCTTGCCTTGACCGCCATAATTATCAGGAACGCCGCATATATGCCGACAAGAATAACCGCTTTGCCCATTTTGAGCTTTGCCAAGCGGAAAATAATAAATGTAACTATCAGCAGAGCAACAACAACCAAAGCCTCTTTCCAGTTAATTATCGGCTCATCGGGGTAATACGCCTTGCCAGCTCTGAAATATGAGATAACAAAGAAAACATGGCCGATGCTAAAGCTGATACCGCCCAAAATAAGGTTTACTATCTCTTTGCCGAGCTTTGGCTTGACATGAAGGAAAAAGTCACCGAGGAACGAGGCAAAAAATGCAATAAGCATCGTTCCACAATACTCTGTTGTGTTGCCCGTAATCAGCGATGAAAGCTCCGCGATAATGACAAACATCGATGAACAGGTAAGCTTTGTGAACAGAGTTTTCCAATTCCTGTTTGGGTGCATAATTCCAAGATAATAAATGACGACAGCGACCTCCGTCGCTATTGC
Source organism: uncultured Clostridium sp. (assembly GCA_964448835.1). Lineage (GTDB taxonomy): Bacteria > Bacillota > Clostridia > Oscillospirales > Acutalibacteraceae > CAG-177. The sequence goes on from CAYUXK010000006.1 coordinate 3,928, forward strand.
CATACCAAGGAACATTGCGTAATAATCAAACATGCATAATTACCCCTTTACTATGTAAAATTCGGCAAGCTGAGTTACAAAACTCGTGCATATGCCTTTATACATATAACTTTCATACTCATCTTTATTGAGTAGATTCACAACAGCGCCGTCGCGATTATTGATATCCGGGAATTGCTGCTGTATATTATCGCTGTAGCGTATTGCAGCGTTACCGTCGTAGCCGCCATCAATAATGAGGTTCATTTCTTCCTGCAGCTTATCGAGCTCGCTCTGTGTTTCGCTCAACAGATAATTCAGCAGGTAAATATTCCCCTCTCCCGCGCGGCGGTTGGAAAAATCAAGCAGTGCTTCATACTGGGTTTGCCATTGTTTAATTTTTGCAAGCTCTTCGTTTACAGAAAAGGACACATTTTTGCCGTCGGTTTTGGTGTGAAGACGGTTGTACTCCAAAAAAATATCCATAAGCGACAGTATGCTTGGGCGAAGACTGATGTATTCGTTGCTTGTGCCAAGAATTGCGGTAAGCTTGTCGCGAATAGCATAAGCCGTGCTTATAATCTCTGTATTAAGCCCGCAGTCACTTTCAATTATCGAAGTAGTAGTGCCAAGCCACTGATTGATAATTTCGGGGTTATACTCGGCAATCAGCGTTGAATAATTCTTATTAATTGCTATGCGTAATTCAAGGTAGCTTCTCAGCGTAGCGGCCTGCTCGCTTTGGATATCTTCAACCAGTCCATAGGCGGCTTCAAAATCATTGTTGAGCGCTTTTCTTTCTGCCGTCTTGACTGTTATGGTCTTGAAAAAAACCGCGGTACAAACACAAATCGCCAAAGCGCAGCACACGGCAACCGCGGCAATAATCTTTTTTTTGCCGCCTGATTTACCGTCGTTTGCACACTCGGGCATGTTTGTATCAATTTTTGCGGAATTCTCCATTCCCTTCTCCTTTACAGCAATGCCGTAAACGCGGATTAAACCATCTTCCCTGTTACCGGGGATTCAAGAACGACATCCAGCTTTGAAACCGCCTTTGAGCCAAAGTCGGACAAAAACTTATTCTGTATAAAAAGATTTACTCCTGATGCAATATACTTTGCCATTGTCTTGAGCGACGGACTGCTTGAGGGTGTCAGCTTAACATTATAGCCGTTAAATTCAAGCTTAATGTGTCTCTCACATATTGATTCAAGCGGACGCATCCAAATCTCAAGGGTATTTTCATTCGCCCAAGCCGCGCTTGAAATTGCGGTGAAATTTATTCCGCCAAGGTGAATTTTGCTTTCGCGCGCCTTGCCGTCCATTCCGCAAACTATTGTATTATGCTCCTTGCCCTCATCCCAGGTCATAAAGCATTCATCACCGATGAACTTAATAATAACATTATCAATATTGCCTGCCCTGTCTGCCGACATATATGTAACCGCCATGGGCAACATTGAAAGCGGCCACCCCGCAACATTGAGAATCGGATTCTTGGGGAAGTGAATAATGTGCCCGTCAATAAAATTCTCGTAAACACTGCGAGGCGCCTGCGGGAGCACGGGCAGCGGCGAGAGTGAAATATCCTTGCAGGCGTCGTCGGGCGCATTTTTACATTCCTTAACAAACATCTGCGGGAAGTGCTTAAATAAGACCTGGCGCGCCTTTGCCTCGTCTATCTCGCTGGCTGTCATAACAAACACCGCGTCGTAATCCTCAAAAACAATGCCGAACTGCGAAAACATTCCGTCAGCGCGGTAGCTGTTATCAAAAGCATTGCGCCAGAAGAAATATCCGTAACCAACGCAGGAATGAGTATCCGTATACTGAAGATTCTCAACAAGATTGGCGCTCGCCTGCCTGACCCACCACTCGGGAATAACCTGATTACCCGCGTATTTGCCGCCCTGCTGCATGCAAAGCATGAAACGCGCAAATTCATCAGGGGTGATAAACAACCCCCAGCCGCCCGCTTCAATTCCGTTTTGGTCACTTTCCCAAAACGGCCTGCGCTCAATACCCAGCGGCTTAAAGAGTCTCGGAGTTAAGTAATCGATAACGCTGATTCCCGTAATACGGGTAATAATAGCGCAGCAAATATATGTGTTTTCACTGATATAGCGCCAGCCCTCACCGGGTGCGAAAGCCCAGCGGGATTCAAAGAAGTCCTTAACCCAACGGTTTTTGGTTTTATCGCTTAGCACGCTGACATCCTTGCCCGCGGTCATCGTGATCAGGTGATAAATTGTCAAATTCTCGAGGTTTTCGTCGAATTTCTTCGGGCGATACTCGGGGAAAAGGTCAATAACCTTTGTATCAAGCGAAATAAGACCTTCATCAATGGCAAAGCCGATTGCCGTACCCGTGAAGCTTTTGCTTACCGAATACATGGTGTGAGGAATATCCTTGCCAAAGGGCTCACGGTAACACTCGGCGGCAATTTTGCCGTGGCGAAGCATCATAATCGAATGAAGCTCAATGTTATTTGAGTCAAAATCATCAATCAGCGAGCGCATCTCATTTGAGCTGATACCGACCTGCTCGGGAAAATCTGCCTTATCAATGCTTAAAAGTTTTTTTACGGCCATTGAAAACACCTCCAAGTAACTTCGACAAAACCTAACTTAATATTTTCTGCTAATGTCACTAATTATATATTATAACATACTAAATCTAATATTTAAAGCATAATAATAAAAAAATAATTAATAAATATCAAACAAATGTTTGCATTTTGCGAACAAATGTGCTATAATCTTGTAAATATGATTTTATTTTAATATGAAGCCGTTTTTAAGGAGTGTTTTTATGAAACATTTAAATGAAACCCAGACAAGAGTCTATGAATATCTGCTTGAGAAGGCAAAGGATGGTATCACCCCAAGCGTGCGTGAAATCGGCGCGGCAGTTGGGCTTCGCTCCACATCCTCAGTTCAATGCAACCTTGACGCCCTCGAGCAGGCCGGGTATATTCAGCGCCCTCCGATGCTCAAGCGCTCCATTCGTATCGTCGGCCAGGCAGATAATGTAACCCATGTTCCTCTTTTGGGCACCGTAACCGCCGGTATGCCCATTCTCGCGGTTGAAGAAATTGAGAGCTACCTGCCCTTTGCCGCTTCGGGAGCGAGCGATAAGGAGCTTTTTGCTCTGCATGTACGCGGTGAGAGCATGATTAACGCGGGTATTCTTGACGGCGACATAGTAATTGTTGAGAGAACGCCCACAGCCCGTAACGGCGAAATGGTGGTAGCGCTTATTGATGACGAGGCAACGGTTAAAACTTTTTACAAAGAGAACGGTCACTTTCGCCTTCAGCCCGAGAATGATTCCTTCTCGCCTATCATAGTTAATGAGGTCGTTGTGCTCGGCAAGGTTATTGCTAGCTACCGCTATTATTAATAAACGCCGCCGCAATTAGGGCAGCCTCTCTGCCGGCGGATAAATACTCCTGCGGCACCTTCAGCGCGCTTTCAATCACAATTGCCGCGCTCCATTTGTCGGAGTATGGCTTTGCCGCGGGGTTATTGTATTGATTACCCTGCATCAAGCTGATTATTTCAGATGTCAGCGAGCAGTCGTTTTCTCTGATTATTCTTTTTGTCAAGTATATCAACGAGTGTTTATATGTATTCAGACACCCGAAAACCGCCTTGCGTATTGCTTCGCTTTCGCGAATGTAATTAACGAGGCGGCTTTTATTTTTTCTGTGCAGCAAAAATCGGCATATCAGACGGGCGCAGGCCGCGGACTCCGCGCTCGAAAGCTTGTTTTGAAGTGCTGTCTGAGCGAGCTGCTGCGCCGTGAGCATTGCATTGTCCGGGTTTTCTTCTGTAAGAGCGTCAATCTGCGCGCCGAGAAGCTTCTCATCTTTAATAAAATTTATCTGTTCCATTGCTTCACAAGAGCTTTGTAATGATTGCCCTTTTCCTCAAAATCCTTATACATATTGTAGCTTGCGGCAGCGGGCGAAAAAAGGCATATGCCTCCCTCTCTCGTGAATCGGAATGCCGCGTCCACCGCCTGCTCCATTGTTTCGGCGTGAATTATGTTTTTGGTGCAGCCGCGCTCAAGAAGGGAGTCACATATTTTAATGCCTGTTTGCGGCATACCTATCAGGTTGCGAACGGAGCATTTCTCGAGGAAAGCATCGAATCCCGAATAATCAATTCCCCTGTCCATACCCCCGAAGATAAGCGTATCAACATTTTCGAGTGCTTCAATCGCGCTCTCAACTGCGTGCGGTATAGTGGCAATCGAATCGTTGTAAAAAATAATCCCGTGATATTCGCCAATGGGCTCCATACGGTGCTCAATACCCTTGAACTCACGGATTGCCTTGACGATTGAATCCTCGTCAATATCAAGGCAACGGGCAACGGTTGCCGCGAAGCAAACATTTTGCCTGTTGTGAGCGCCCTTGAGACGGTCATTTCCGGCAGCGGCGGCAAGGATAGCCTCATCACCGCGCCCACCGTTCATGCTTACCTTGATAATACTTGGCAACAGGGTTGAGAAATCAAAATACGCGCTCAGATTCTGCTCGGAATTGCAGATCAGATAATCCTCGCTGAGCTGATGCTTGACTATATTCATCTTCGCCTGAACATAGCCCTCGAAGCCGCTGTAATGGTCAAGATGCTCGGGGTAAATATTCGTCAGCACCGCGATATGCGGCGAAGCGGTTGTGAATTCAAGCTGATGAGATGACATCTCCACAACGGCGATATCAACATCGGTTTTTTCGAGCGAATCAAGAACAGGCACACCCATATTGCCAATCAGCACGGCGCTTTTACCCGCCTGCCTGACAATATCGTAAATCAGCGTCGAGGTTGTCGTTTTGCCCTTTGTGCCGGTTACCCCGACACAGGTGCAGTCCGCAAAGCGCAAAAACAAATCGGTCTGGCAGGTAACCTGAACGCCCTCAGGCACATTAACATCGCGAAAGGAAATTCCGGGGGTTTTGACAACAATCTCATATTCCCCGAGCGCGTCAAGATAATTATCACCGCAGTACAGGTCAACGCGGCTGTCCGCAACCTCAATTTCGCGGATATCCGCAATACCGAAACGCTTATCGGGCAGCGCGCGGCGTATAAGCTCATAGGTTGAGCGGCCCTCTCTGCCAAAGCCGAGAACCAGAACGCTGTGCTTATCAAAAAAGTCAATCAGTTCCTGAAACATAGGCGTACATCTCCTCAACATACTTCTGATATTCCGAGGGTATATTGTTAACGCTGTTGAATTCGCCAAGAACCTCTGCCGGGTTTGAGAGCGGGAGCTCGGAGCGCCTGAGATGGTAGACTTCAAGCAGACTCGGCAGACTGCCCATATGCTTTTGAAGCGTTAAATCAAGCGCGGCGCGTATTTCGCTTGCCGTGCCGACACATTCAAAGGGCTTGACCTGAGATAATCCGCACAGACCTTCAAAATCAGAAAGCATCTGAGCTTTGTCAAGCATATTGCATCCGAAGATTTTTTCAAGCTCAACGCTTTCGATAAAGGGTGACAGAATGATATAGACAAACAAGCATTTAGCGCATTTGCCGCACCAGATATTTTGCTTGCTGCCTAAGTTGCAGCTCCTGAAAACGCTGTGATATTGAGGGAGCGAGGCAAATTTCTTGGCAATCTGGAGCTCGTTAAAGGGGCGCAAAATGCTGAAATATTTAAGGTCAAAATCGAAGCGCTTCGCTACATAGGCGTTGAAATCGTTCTCAAATCCGAAAGCCTTGGAGAACTGATGGTTAATATCCGTGCTGAAGATATTTGACTCGTTAGCGCTCGCTTCATTTGACAGGATAATTTTATCGGCGCCTATAAGATAAGCGCAGTAGCTCGCGAGGAAAGCGACAATTGCCGAAAACGGCGTGTGCCCGTTAAGGTACCCCGCGGCGTTAAGCTCAAGCAATTTCTTATCTATTGAGCGGTAGGTTTTGATAATTTTACTCTCATCATAACCGGCTGCAAGCACCGAGGCGGTCCTTGCAAACTGGTCATTAACCGTGAAAAACATATTATCCGCCGCAAAATCGCGCAAAAGCTCCGCCGTTACCGCCGAATCCTTGCCGCCGCCGACGGGTATGACATTTTTGCCGCTTCTGATAAAATCGCCGTATTGAATATCCGCTTGTCTCTGTGGCGCTTCTATTGTAACAAAGGAATCAAAGTCGGTTTCAATATCGTTGCGGTAAAAGAACTCACCGAGACCGCCGAACCACAGATTTTTCCAAAATAAAACATCACTGCTTGAAAGCGCGCCGCACTTAACCTCAAAAACAGGTGCGCAGGCTGACTTCCAATAGCTTACAGCCTCAACCATTCCCAGGGCAAAAACAATTTCCTTCGCGCGCGGGGAATCAAATTGGTTGACTATGCTCAGGTTATCTGTTTTTATCCGCGTGGACGGCTCAAATCGCGGACCGTTTGCAAGCGAAAAGCCGAAGGTAATGACTATTTCGCCGCTGTCATACGCTATATCAAAGCTGTCATAGGTAAAAACGGGGTGCTGCGCCCTGAATCGCTCAAAATCGGTCATCATGTTCCCCCCTCGCGTATTATATAATTATATCAAATGTTATTGATATATTCAAGTTATATTTTTGTTGCATTTATTCTGGAAAAATGCTATGATTAGTTTATTGTAAGCAAAAAATGCAGAAAACAAGGTTGACTTTTATGAATCAAAAAAAGCTCCTTCTTATTGTGAATCCGCGTTCAGGTATGAGAAAATACAATGACGATATGCTTGAGGCAAACTATGTGTTCAGCAAAAGTGAGTACAGCATCACCGTTCTCAATACAGGCAAGCACGGTGACGCAACCGATTTTGCCAAGCGCTTCGCCAATGACTACGATGTTGTTGTTTGCCGGGGTGGTGACGGTACATTTTGCGAGGTGCTTTCGGGGCTGATGCAGCTAAAGCACAAGCCGCCCGTGGGCTTTATCCCCGCCGGAACGACGAACGACCTTGCCGCAACTCTCAGGCTTCCGATGCGCCCGAGCAAAGCCGCCGAGCTTATCGTGTCATGCAAGCCCATGCCGCATGATATTGGCTGCATGAACGGTCAATTTTTTACTTACGTTGCCTCCTTCGGCGCGCTCACCGAGTGCTCATATGCGGCGCCCCAGAGCCTCAAAAACAAAATCGGCAGACTCGCCTATTACCTTGAGGGCGCCAAAGAAATTAAGGACATTCACTCAATTCCCATTCGCGCGGTTGTTGACGGCGAGATAATCGAGGATGAATTCGTTTTCGGGGCAATTTCGAACTCCTACAGCGTGGGCAAGATAATAATGCTTGACAAAAGTCTTGTTAATTTCAGCGACGGCAAGCACGAGGTTATCCTTGCCAAAAACCCCGGTACTGCCCGCGGCTGGTTTGATATGATGACCAGCGTATTTAAGAGGGATTTTGACAAGCGATATATTAAGGTTATTCAGGGAAGCAGTATTCAGATTAAAACGCTTGACGGTCAGCCCCTGCCCTGGACTCTTGACGGTGAATTCGGCGGCGACTGCAACGATGTTGATATTGAGATTACCAAGGGCGCGTTTAATATGTTCCGCCCGCCGCAGCCGCAAGAAACAGAAAATGAGAATTAAAAATCAAGGGGCTGTGATGAAATGTAAGTTTCGTTACAGCTCCTTTCATGCGCAACGCGCTGGAGGTAGAGAAAAGAAGGGCTGCAAAAAAGAACACATAGCCTCCCTCTGAAGGCTTTTGCCGAAGGGCAAAATGCAGAGGTGGCACGCATAGCGTGACGGAGGGAGAGAAGACGAAGAGAATGAAGAAAAACAATAATTAAGAACCATTTAATGAGGACTTTTTAACTTTACTCATATTGATATATACTGTATGTGGAATGGTAGATGCTTTGCCTAAAGTTCTCTCCCTCAGTCAGCTTCGCTGACAGCTCCCTCGTCAGAGGGAGCCAAAGCGGATTATACAGCAAATAAACACTTTTCTTAAATACACATAAGGGGCTGTGATGAAATTGAAATTTCATCACAGCCCCTATTTTTATTCAGCGACCATATAGCTCAAAACACGCTCAAGCAGACTCAGCTGCTTCTCGTCACGCAGAAGCTTAACGGAAATATGCGCTCTGCCGCCCGAGGCGCTGATGACCATTCTGCCCTTAAAATGGGGTGTGAGCGTGGCAACCATATCCATATCGAGCGAATTTAAATATAGGATGAGCTTATCGCTCTTCCTGCCGATTTCATATATTCCGCACCTGACCGCCTTGCCGCGAAGAAGCGCGATTTTTATAAGCCCCATTACGCATTCAGGCGGCGCGCCGAAGCGGTCTATAAGCTCGTCGATAACATCCTCGGCATCTTCCTCGCTGTGTATATCCGCAATGCGCCTGTATACTTTCAGCCTTTGGGGTACGCTCTCGATATATTCGGGAGGAATATGCGCGTCAATCGGTAGGTCAATAACGCATTCACGCTCAGGCTCGGCGGGCTTTTCGCCTTTTTCTTCGCTGATGGCCTGCTCAAGCAGCTTAACATACATTTCATAGCCGACAGCTTCCATATGCCCGTGCTGCTTAGCGCCGAGCACATTGCCCGCGCCGCGAAGCTCAAGGTCGCGCATGGCGATTCTGAAGCCCGAACCAAACTCGGTAAACTCTCTTATAGAATCAAGTCGGCGGGTTGCGATTTCGCTTATCTGCTTGCCTCTGGTGAATGTAAAATACGCGCTCGCGCGCCTTGCGGAGCGCCCTACCCTTCCCCTGATTTGGTGCAGCTGCGCGAGACCCATTCTGTCCGCGTCCTCAATAATCAGCGTATTCACATTCGGCACATCAACGCCCGTTTCAATAATCGTGGTGCAGACAAGAATATCTATTTCACCCTCGAGCAGTTTGCGCCAGACCTCGCTGAGCTCATCCTCGCTCATTTTGCCGTGAGCGATGCCGACCGCCGCGTCAGGCAACTCCTGCTTAATCTGAGCCGCGACGCGCTCGATGGTTTCGACACGGTTATGAAGGTAATACACCTGCCCGCCCCTTCTGAGCTCACTTTGCATCGCCTGAATGAGTACGGGAAGGTTTTGCTCAATAACATAGGTCTGTACGGGTACCCTGTCCTGCGGCGCCTCCTCAATAACGGACATATCCCGAATGCCGGTCATAGCCATATTTAGCGTGCGCGGAATCGGTGTTGCGGTGAGGGTAAGCACATCAACATTCGGGAAGGCTGTCTTAAGCTTCTCTTTTTGGGCAACGCCGAAGCGCTGCTCCTCATCAACAATTATTAACCCCAAATCACGGAATTCAACATCCTTTGATATCAGTCGGTGAGTGCCTACAACAACATCCGCCGTACCGCGCCGCAAATCATCAATACTTTTAGTTATCTCTTTTCGCGGGCAGAATCTTGAAAGCATTCTGATTTCAACGGGAAAGCCCTCAAAGCGGCGGCTCATGGTCTGGTAATGCTGCAGTGCAAGAATCGTCGTCGGCACAAGAATCGCGCACTGCTTGCCATCCGCTATACACTTGAATACCGCGCGCAGAGCTACCTCCGTTTTGCCGAAGCCGACATCGCCGCAAAGCAGTCTGTCCATCGGATAGGGCTGCTCCATATCCTTTTTTATTTCGGCAATGCAGCGCAGCTGGTCATTGGTTTCCTCAAACTCAAATCTGCGCTCAAAATCACTTTGCATATCAATATCGGGCGAAAAAGCATGCCCCTGAATTTTCATTCGCTTGGAATAAAGCTCTATAAGCTCACGCGCCATATCCTTGACCGCGCTTTTAACGCGCCCGCGCGCCTTTTGCCACTCTTTGCCACCGAGCTTATTAAGCTTGAGGGGCTTGTCATCACTGTGCGCCCCGATATATTTTGAAACCTGGTCAAGCTGAGTCACAGGCACATAAAGGACATCGCTCATATCATATTTGATTTTGATATAATCCTTTATTGTTCCGCCGGCTTCAAGCTTTGATATTCCGTCAAACAGACCGATACCGTGCGCCGAATGAACAACATAATCCCCTCGGTGAAGCTCATCAAGGTTGTTGAACGCATTTTTGCTGCTTGCGCTCGGGCTGCGGCGGGGCTTCTCGGCAGCGGCGGCTCTTTTTGTGTAGGTCATCAGCGTAAACTTCGCGCCGGGATATTCGAAGCCGGCAGAAAATCCGCCCTTTAATACGCTCACGGTTCCCTCCGGGAAGGAGGGCGGCAGCTGCTCAAAGCAGAGAGCGCCGATGCTTTCATCAATTAAATCCGCGTTAAGCGATCGCGCGGCCTTTTCTGTACCCGCGAGCACCGCGACTGTGTGGCCGAGTCTGTTTCTTGTCGCCGTTATATCCTCAACGAGCGTGGTGAACGCGCCGTTCCACGGATTAATCTGCTTGGCGCTGTAGTTCACAAGCTCGCGCACAGGCGTATCAAAGCTGCCGCGCGGCAGATTATCAAGGTAAAGGGTGTTGCTGTTATTATATATGCTTATCAGGTCAGAGCTGCGCAGAGAGTAGCGGTCAAGCCCCCTGCAAAGCACACCCTCCTCAAAAAGCCCTTTAATCCCCTCGTTCATGAGCTGCTCGCTGAACGAAAATTTTTCTTTTACCGAGAAGCTTTCGCAGACCGCCAAAAGGCAGTCGGGAGCGTAATCAAATATACTCGCGGCCTCGGTATAAATCAGAGGCATATATTTATCATATGAAGAAAGGCGCGCGCCGTTTCTGAGCTTGTCACAGTCCTCAAGCAGGTTCTCGAGAGCCTTGCCCTTGGCGCGGCTTTTTTTAATGTGCTCCTCAATAAGCGCGCTTAATTTATCCTCTCGGCAAAGCACCTCGCGCGCAGGAGTTATTCTGACGCTTTTTTGATTTTTGGTTCGGCGCTGGCTGTCGGGCTCAAATTCCGAAATACTGTCTACCGTGTCGCCCCAGAATTCTATTCGCACGGGGCTACTGCTCTGCGGAGGGAAGAAATCCACAATTCCGCCGCGAATGGCAAACTGCCCTTGGCCGCCCACCTGCTCGCTTCTCACATACCCTGCCGAAACAAGCTTATCGGCAAGGCTGTCAATCGGGATATCGCCCCCGCTCCTTATCGTAAGGCTCAGCTTCTTGAGCGATTCAGGCGGCAGAGTAAGCTGAGAGGCCGCCTCTGCTGAAAGCACCACCGCGTCAAAGCTGCCGCTTATCATTTTATCGAGAGCCTTAAGGCGCATATGCTCATATTCGCGCGAAACGCTCTCGGTTGAACGAAACGCGAAATCCCTCGCGGGGAAAAGGATACTTTTCGCTCCGAAAGCGTTCAAATCGGCGCAAAGACGCTCCCCGGTTGCCTCATCGGGCACCAGAACAATTGCTTTTTTGCCGGTTTCATCGCAAAGCGAGCTTATCAGATGAGCCTTGTGAATAAGCGCAAGCCCCGTAACGCCCATAGGCATCCGGGATTTGTTCACAGCGCTCAGAACCGAAAAAAACTCGGGTATTTTGCGTGATATTTCGGTGTAACAGGTCATAAGCACCTCATACGATATTGTCCAGTATCATTTCAAGCTTTTTAGTGTCCCCGTCGTGGCAGTATCCGTCAATGCCGACTGCTTTTGCGCCGTCAATGTTAACCTGCATATCATCAATAAAAAAACATTCCTCTGCTTTGAGTGAAAATTTTTCTAAAAATGCAAGATATATTTCTTTTTCGGGTTTAAGCAGCTTGTAATCAGCTGAGATAAAAAGCCCGTCAAAGAGCGCGAGCGCGGGAATAGTGTCCTTATAACCGTGAAAGCCCTTGGGCCCGTTTGAGAGAAGATAAATGCCGAAGCCTCGATTTTTAACCGACTGAATAATCGCCGGAAGCTCTTTAAACGGCGGCATTTCACAGCCCCAATTTTCAACAAGGTCATGCACCTTGTCAAAGATGTCGTTCGGTATTTTTCCGCGAACCTTTTCCATCGCTTCGGCGACGGTGAGCGTTCCCCTGTCAAGCTCTGCCCAGATGGGATTGCGAAACAGCACGGCAAGCAGATTTTGAGCCGTTTCGTTATCAAAATACTTCGCAAGCGTTCTTTCGGGCGCATAGTCAATTATGACGCCGCCGAGGTCAAAAACTATGTTCTTTATCATGGCAAAAACCCTCTCATAAAATACACATTGCCCCGGAGCTTCAAAGCCCCGGGGTAACGCATTAATTTTGTTTACAAATTTATCTGCGAGGCGGTCTTCTGTCGCCGCCGCGGTTATTGTTGAAATCCCTGCGGGGAGCAGGTCTGCGCGGCGCGTCGGAAAGAGTATTCTCGGGAACAAGTCCCTCAACCTCTATAAGCGCCTCGCGGCGTGAGAAATTAAGCCTGCCTTGGTCGTCGAGAGGCAGCACCTTAACGATAACCTCGTCGCCTACATTCACAACATCCTCAACCTTCTCGGTACGCTTAACGTCAAGGTGGCTGATGTGAACCATACCCTCTTTGCCCGGAGCTATTTCAACAAAAGCGCCAAAGCTCATAAGGCGGGTAACAACGCCCTTATAGATTGCGCCGACCTCGGGGTCATTGGCAATCGTTTCAATTATGCCGATAGCGCGCTTTGCGTCCTCAAGGTCTGTGGATGAAACAAAAATGCTTCCGTCCTCCTCAACATCGATTTTGCAGTTGCACTCGGCGCAGATTTTTTGAATAACCTTGCCCTGCTTGCCGATAACATCGCCGATTTTCTCCGGGTCAATCTTGGTGGTAAGCATCTTGGGCGCCCACTTTGAAAGCTCCTTGCGGGGCTCTGGGATAACGGGCAACATAACCTCATCAAGGATATAAACTCTTGCTTTGTAGGTTTTATCAAGCGCTTCTCTGATAATCGCGGGGGTAAGGCCGTGAACCTTTAAATCCATCTGAATCGCGGTTATGCCTTTATGAGTGCCGGCAACTTTGAAATCCATATCGCCGAAGAAATCCTCAAGGCCCTGGATATCAACCATGGTCATGAAGCGCTCGCCCTCGGTAATAAGACCGCAGGATATGCCCGCCACGGGAGCTTTAATCGGAACGCCGGCGGCCATAAGTGAAAGGGTTGAGCCGCAGATAGCGCCCTGAGAGGTGGAGCCGTTTGACGACAGGACCTCGGAAACAAGGCGAATGCTGTACGGGAACTCCTCAACGGGAGGAATAACGGGAATCAATGCCTTCTCGGCAAGAGCGCCGTGACCGATTTCACGCCTGCCGGGGCCTCTTGAGGGCTTGGTTTCACCAACGGAGTAGGACGGGAAATTGTAATGATGAATATAGCGCTTGGTATCCTCATCATCTATGCCGTCAAGCGTCTGGCAATCGCCCATTGTGCCGAGAGTTGTGGCGGTGAGCACCTGAGTCTGACCTCTGGTGAACATACCCGAGCCGTGAACTCTGTCAAGCAAATCAACCTCTGCGGCGAGGGGGCGGATATCGTCAATTCCTCTGCCGTCAACGCGCTTGCCGTCATCGAGCAACCAGCGGCGAACGACATATTTCTGAATCTTGTAAAGGCATTCATCGATTTTGAAGCTCATATCGGGGTAAATCTCGTCAAACTTCCCGTGAACGCTCTCATAAATGGGCTTAAGGCGATCGTCACGAATACGCTTGTCATCCGTATCGAGAGCAAGGCGTATATCATTAATAGAGAAGTCCTTGATAGCCTCATACATTGCGGGGTCGGGGTCGTTTGAGGGGAAGT
>CAYUXK010000006.1:17685-34183 GCA_964448835.1 uncultured Clostridium sp.
GAGAAGTCCTTGATAGCCTCATACATTGCGGGGTCGGGGTCGTTTGAGGGGAAGTCAACCTTCTGCTTGCCGCACTCAGCGGTAATCTGCTTAATGAATTCAACGATGCGCTGGTTTTCTTTATGGGCAAACATGATGCCGTCAAACATTTGATCGTTTGTTACTTCTTTCGCACCCGCCTCAATCATTGCCACAAGGTCAGAGGTGGAGGCGACTGTAACATACATTTCGCTTTTTTCGCGCTGCTCAAGGGTGGGGTTAATCACATATTCGCCGTCGATAAGGCCGACAACGCTGCCCGCGATGGGGCCGTCCCACGGAATCTCTGAAATTGAAATGGCGATTGAAACGCCGAGCATAGCCGCGATTTCGGGCTGGCAGTCAAGGTCGGTTGACATAACGGTCGCGACAACGCCCACGTCGTTTCTCATATCCTTGGGGAACAGCGGGCGGATGGGTCTGTCAATAACGCGAGATGCGAGGGTAGCTTTTTCGCTCGCTCTGCCCTCACGCCTTTGAAACGAACCGGGAATCTTGCCCACGGAATAGAGCTTCTCCTCAAAATCAACGGAAAGCGGGAAGAAGTCAACGCCCTCACGGGGCTTAGGTGACATTGTTGCGGTGCAGAGTACATTGGTTTCGCCATAGCGAACCAGGCACGAGCCGCCTGCGAGCTGAGCCATTTTGCCGACTTCTACAACGAAAGGTCTGCCGGCGATTTCGGTTTCGAACTTTTTGAAAGTTTCAAACATTAGTGTACCTCTTTTTAATATATTTCTGAAAGCGGTACGGATTAGCAATAAATCCAATGCCCGAGGCATGTCGGACGCTCGATTCACTGCTAAAGCCGTAAGCCCGCCTTGTCAGATTTGAATTAATTGCTTAGAACACAAAAATCACAACAGAGCAGGCAGTATTAACCTGCCTGCTCTTTGCAAAAAATTATTTACGGATTCCAAGCTTTGCAATGATGCTGCGGTAACGCTCAATATCAACCTTTTGGAGATATGCGAGCAGGTTACGTCTGTGACCGACCATTTTGAGCAGACCGCGGCGTGAATGATGGTCTTTCTTATGAATCTTGAGATGCTCGGTTAAGTCGTTGATTCTCTTGGTGAGAACAGCAATTTGAACCTCGGGTGAACCTGTGTCGCCCTCGTGAGTTGCGTATTCTTGCATGATTGCGGTTTTTTCTGCCTGTGTCATTTTGATTTCACCTCATTTAATATTTGCAGCCTGTATAAGACCGCGCTGATGCCACAAAACCCAGAGAGCGGCAGGTGATTCCCTTTGAAAGGGCTTAATCCGTAATCCGAGAAGCGGGCACATTTATGGAGTATAGCATATTTATTCTAATTTGTAAAGCTTTTTTATTTAATTTTTTAACTTATTAATGTTGTTGTCCCACATTTTCAGCGGCGGCATAGAATGTCAATGAGGACTTTTAGTCCGCAAGGCGGCCGCTGTCCGTCGGTGGCGTGTAAGCGGCGCTTATTCGCCCTCAGGGGAGCCGCGGGCTGTGTTAAATCACAAAGCGGCTGCCATCACATAAATTACCGCATATCAGCTTTATTAAGCGCCTTCAGCGGGTCAACGGTTACGCCGTCAACCATTACTTCAAGGTGAAGGTGGTCGCCGCTGCTCAGCTCAACGGGGATAGTACCGAGGGTTCCGATTTTTTCGAACTTGCTGACCGCCGCTCCCTCCTTGACGGAGGTTTTGCTTTGAAGACCACAGTATTTAACTGTCATACCGTTGCCGTGGTCGATTTCAATAACGGTACCCCAGAAGCTGTCGGTATAAACCGCCGTTACTATTCCCTCGGCGGCCGAAAGCACATTACTGCCGGCGCTTCCGCCAAAATCCACGCCTGAATGTACCCGCCAATCGCCCATGGTTTCGCTGTAAACCATTTCGCCGTTGCTGTAATCATTAATAATATTGTTCCCCATCGGCAGGGCAAAAGCCCCTGAGTAAGGCACATTTGCGGTAGTTTGCTCCCGTGTCGCGGTTACGCGTTCATCGCGCACGCCGCTTACCGGCGCGTTTACCCTATCCTCTGCTGATTGCGTTTCGCCGGTCGGTGCGGTGTAGCGGGCGTAGGTTGCCTCTTGCAAATCCTTAACGGTTTGCCTCACCGCACCGTACGTGCCCGCGCCCGCGGCGATAACGCACATCAATATACCTAAAATTATTCCTCTTGTTTTTGACAGTTTCATGAATACAACCTCTTTCCGCCTTTTCAAGCAGTTTGATTTGGTTATATTCTTGACTGAAACATCTGAAATTATTCCATAAAAAAGGAACGCAGGGCGTTCCTTAGTTTTGTTTATTCAATAAATTCATATTTCTCAATCGTGTCGCAAACGAAGGCGCACATTGAGGTAAAAATTTTGGTGCCGAGCAATATATATTCCTCATCATCGTCACGCTCGCAGAGCATCGCGAAATTTTTGCCTATATTTAAATCAACTTCTCTGTTTTTACGAACGGAAAGATAATAGAAGGTGAAGGACGAGCCGTCGCTGATATTGAAGAAAAAGCCCTCAGATGTATCCTTGAGCGTGTTGAACATCGCGTTGATCGCCTCGGAGGACAGCACGGAATTCGGCATATACCTGTGAAGCGAAATCTGAAAAGCGAAAATCATAAGCACTCGAACCTGATAAAGCTCGTTATTCTCGAGTTCGCTAAAATCACAGCCGTAATCCGCCATAAATGACGGCTCGATACGGGCAAGGTGCTCGCCGAGCTGCTTCGCCTTCGCGGTGTTGCCGCTGCGGCGCTGAAAATCAGTCATTGATGCAAGCTCAACAAGATCCGCGCCGTCATTCTCATCTCTTGACGGATGAAATATTTTAATGTCTTCATCGTTTGGGCACATAGGTTTTTCTCCTGCTTATTGTTGCGCCTGTTGAGCGCGTTTTTTCATTTTACTTTTATACGAGCTAATCGCTTTTATGCAATTATCGGGTGTAAGGTAATCGCCCACGCTGATAATGCCGTCTGTATACATTCCCTTGAAATCGCTGCCGCCTGTGGTAATAATGCCGTTCTTTTTGGCAAAACTGATAAGCTCGGCGGTCTGCTCCTGGGTATTGTCGGGATGCCAGGCTTCAACGCCGTCAAGACCAATCTCGACAAGCTTCTTAGCCATGCTCAAATCTTCAAAGCGACCCGGATGGGCAAGCACGGCAACGCCGCCTGCCTCATGAACGGCCGCGATAACCTCCGCCGGTTCAGGGTACTTCGCCCTGACAATAACGTTCTTATCGCTCTCTTTTGAAAAAAGCTCATGATAAAGCTCACCGTAAATTTGGTTGGTAAGTCCGCACTCCATAAGCGAATGCATGATATGCTGCTTAAAAACAGCAGTTGAGCCTGCGGCGCATTTCATAACTAGCTCGGCGGTTATCGGATACCGCTGGGCGATTTTGAGTATCATGAACTGGCTGGCCTTTTTCCTCGCGACAACATTCCTGTGGCAAAGGCCTTCAAGCCTATCGGGGCTGTCGCTGAGATAGCAAAGTATATGAACGTTGCAGTCCATCTCCGTGTCGTAGCTTGAAAGCTCGACACCGGGGATAACCGTAACGCCCCTGCGCTCACCAATTATTTTTGCCCTGACGGTACCCGCCTGGCAATCCAAATCCGTAATCGCAATTGAACCCACACCACGCTTTTGCGCCAGAACAATAAGGTCATCGATGCCCATTGAACTGTTTGAAAGCTTGGTATGGCAGTGTAAATCTCCTGGCATTTAAACATCTCCCAAAAATACTGCAGAATACCTCAATATAATAGAATTATACACCGTTGAGTCAATATCTGCAAGCGATTTCTAAAAATTTATTTTATTTTTTAGAAAAGTATGATATAATTCAAAAAAACTGTGCAGGAGGATATGCTTTGAAGGATAAAATTGCCATAGGTCTGAGCGGAGGCGTTGACAGCGCCGTTGCCGCCTATATGCTTATAAGCCAAGGCTTTGAGGTGCTGGGCATAACCCTGCGCCTTGCCCCCTGCGCTCACGCCGATACTGATATTTCTGATGCCGCCCGGGTTGCCGAGGCGCTCGGAATAGAGCATCGTGTGCTTGATATAGGTGACAAATTTGAAGAAAAAGTGGTGTCTCCTTTTATTTCGGAGTACCTGCACGGGCGAACCCCAAACCCCTGTATTGTCTGCAACCGTGAAATTAAGTTCGGCGCAATGCTCGATTTCGCGCTCGAATGCGGCTGCTCCTCTCTCGCGACAGGTCACTACGCCCGGGTTGAGAACGGTGTTTTGCTTCGCTCTCACAGTAAAAAGGATCAAAGCTACTTTCTATGCCGACTGAGCCGCGAGCAGCTTATGCGCGCTGTGTTTCCGCTCGGCTCGCTTGAGAAGGAGGAAATCCGCCGCATTGCGCTTGAGGCAAACCTACCCTCGGCCAACAGGCGCGACAGCCTTGAAATATGCTTTGTTGAGAATGATGATTACTCCGCTTTTCTCGCTTCGCGCGGCGTAACCGCTCCCAAGGGCGATATTATCGATTCCGACGGCAATGTAATCGGCGCTCACAACGGAATAATCAATTACACAATCGGCCAGCGCAAAGGGCTCGGCGCTTTCGGCAGGCCTGTGTTTGTGACCGCCATAGACGCGACAAAAAACACCGTTACCGTGGGCGATAACGGTGAGCAATATTCCGACGGCCTGATCGCCGATAATCTGAGTCTGATAAACCCCGACAGCCTTGACGGTGCCAAGCGCGCAGAGGTTAAAATCCGTTTTCGCGCCTGCCCCGCTCCCGCGCTTGTTACTCCCCTTGACGGCGGTAAAATCAAGGTTGAATTTGACGAACCGCAGCGCTCGGTAACGCCGGGTCAGACCGCCGCCATTTATGACGGCGATACTGTCCTCGGCGGGGCTAGAATCATTCAAATCGGGTTTCGATGATTTTTGAGCTTTGCGCGGGTGAATATACCCAGCGGTCAAGATGCCCCTTGGTAATATAGTATTCGGGCGGCTGCACGGGATAATCCGCCTGAAAGCAGTCAACAATTACAAGCTTGATTTTCATCTTTTCCGGAAGGATGCTTTTAATGTACACCCCGGCATGGCTGCCCGCGGCTATCCCCTGCGAGTATTCGGCAAGCCCCGCCAGGTTCGGCGTCAGCTCAACAAAAACGCCGTATTTTTCTACAGAACGCACTATCCCGGGCACGGTTTCGCCGACACGCAGCTGCGCGGCGTTTTGCTCCCAGGTACCGAGCAGTTCTTTATGTGTAAGGGTTATGCGCCCCTGCTCATCAATTCCGCGAACTACCGCGAAAATATTCTGCCCCGCCGTGAAACGCGCGGAGGGGTGAGGAATGCGCGAAACGGAGATGCTGTCAATGGGCATAAGCGCGCTTATGCCCGCGCCTATATCACAAAAGACTCCGAAGCATTCAATATGTGATACGCACCCCTGTATGACATCGCCTGGGATGAGATTGAAGATATAATTATCAAGACACTCACGCTGAACCGCCTTGCGGCTGAGTATGGCCAGGGCGTTGCCCAATTCGTCGGTACGGATATCCATCACCTTGAAGGTAACAGGTTTATTCACGCGCGAAATAAGAGCAATGTCGCGTACCTCGCCTGTTTCAATCCCCCAAGCGCCCTCGTTTCGCGGGATAACGCCCCGCATACAGCCAAGATCGACATAAAGATTGTGTCCGCTGTCGCAGCGGATTACCCTCGCTTCGAGTACAGCGCCCGAAAAAAGTGCCTCCCTGAGAGCAGACGGCGATGACAGGGCTTTTTTATTCTCGTTTGTCGCAATGAGCTGCCCCTCGGGTTTGAAAGTTTTCATATATTTTTTCACACCTTTCTTTTTTGGCTCCTCGCCCGGATAGTCAATATATATGCGCATGAGTGCGGCACATATACCGCTATTTTTTTGCTGTACAAACCAAAAAAGCTATGCTATAATGTTTATTTAGAGTTGTTTTGCGGAGTTGAATTATGGATATACGCTTAGGCGATAAAATAATAATGAAAAAAAATCACCCTTGCGGCGGCGACTGCTTTATCGTTCTTCGCATCGGTGCGGATTTCCGTATCCGCTGCGAAAAATGCGGGCACGAGGTTATGCTTGAGCGAAAAAAGGTTGAGAAGAATATCCGCAAGGTCATCAGGAATGAAAATGAGGTTTAGTTATGCTCGATAAATTAAAAAAAGTTGAAGAACATTTTGAAGATATAAATACGCTCCTTTGCGATACCCGGGTTATCAGCGATATGGAACAATACAAAAAGCTTATGCAGGAGGCAAAGCACCTGACTCCCATTGTTGAAAAGTACCGTGAATACAAGGCGGTGAATTCAACGCTTGAGGAAGCAAGGACCCTGCTTGACGAGGGCGGTCTGGATAAAGACTTTCGCGAAATGGTTCAGGAGGAATTTGAAGAAGCGCGATCCGCAACTGAAAGAATCACCGATGAGCTTAAGGTTCTTTTATTGCCGAGTGACCCGAATGATGACAAAAATGTTATCGTCGAAATCCGCGGCGGCGCAGGCGGAGAAGAGGCCTCGCTTTTTGCAGGCGTGCTTTTCAGGATGTATTCAATGTATGCCGAGGTCCGCGGGTGGAAAACGGAAATATTAAATGCGAACGAAACGGAGCTTGGCGGCTACAAGGAAATAGTCTTTATGATTACCGGCGCAGGCGCTTACTCACGCCTTAAATTTGAAAGCGGTGTGCACCGAGTTCAGCGTGTGCCCGAAACCGAGAGTCAGGGGCGTATTCACACGTCCACGGTTACGGTTGCCGTTTTGCCCGAAGCTCAGGATGTTGATGTCGATATAAACCCCGCTGACCTTCAAATTGATACCTACCGTTCAGGCGGCGCGGGCGGTCAGCATGTCAACAAAACCGAATCCGCGATTCGAATCACCCATTTGCCCACGGGTACTGTAGTCGAATGTCAGGATGAACGAAGTCAGTACAAAAACAAGGACCGCGCAATGAAAATACTGCGTTCGAGGATTCTTGAGCTTGAGCGAGCCAAACAAAACGAGGCAATAGCCGGCGAGCGTAAATCACAGGTAGGAACGGGCGACCGCAGCGAGCGCATACGCACATACAACTACCCACAGGGCAGGGTGAGCGACCATCGAGTCAACCTGACCCTTTACCGAATCGACGCGATTTTAAACGGCGAACTTGATGAAATAATTGATACCCTTATCACCGCCGATACCGCGGAAAAGCTGAAAAGCGAGAGCTGAAAATGGACACTCTGGTATTAAAAATTGATTCCCCCCAAAATGTTGACGCTATCGAGCGAGCTGCCGCAATATTACGAGACGGCGGCTTGGTTGCCATACCCACTGAAACCGTTTACGGCCTTGCGGCAAACGCGTTAAACCCCGAGGCTGTCGCAAATATATTCAAAGCAAAGGGACGCCCGCAGGATAACCCTTTGATAGTTCATGTTTCATCCTTAGAGGAATTGCCGCCCCTTGTTAAAGAGGTTGACAGCCGCCTCGGCGCGCTCGCGAAGGCTTTTTGGCCTGGCCCGCTGACGGTTATTATGCCCAAAAGTGACGCTGTTCCTTCAATAGTCAGCGGAGGACTTGATACGGTTGCAATCCGTATGCCCTCGCACCCTGTCGCGAAAGCGATAATCCGCGCCGCGGGTGTTCCGCTCGCCGCGCCGAGCGCCAACGCCTCAGGCAGACCAAGCCCGACAAGCGCGATGCATGTTTTGCTTGACCTTGACGGCAAAATAGATGCCGTGGCAGACAGCGGCAAATGCGCCATCGGCGTTGAGTCAACAGTTATATCGCTCGCCTGCCCCGTTCCCACTATTCTCAGGCCGGGCGGAGTAACACCGGAACAGCTTGAAAAGGTTTTGGGCAAGGTCGAAATATCGGACGCCGTTTTTTCCGCTCTGCCCGAGGGTGAAAAGGTACAGTCCCCGGGAATGAAATATAAGCACTATTCGCCCAAGGCGGCCGTTACAATAGTTGACGGTTCGCTTGATAAATTCAAGCGCTTTGTTTCACTGCTGCCAAATAGCGCGGCTGTCTGCTTTGAGGGTGAGGGCAAGCTTTTTGACACCGCCGTTGAGTACGGCAAAAAGGACGATTCCCTGTCTCAGGCAAACGGACTGTTTGAGGCTCTGCGCGAGGTCGACAATCTGGGCTGCCGCAGGGCGTTTGTCCGCTGCCCGAGTAAAACAGGCGTCGGTCTTGCGGTTTATAACCGCTTGCTGCGCGCCGCTGCTTTCAGAGAGCTCACGCTCACCAAAAAAACTCCCGTGATAGGTCTTACGGGGCAAACGGGCGCAGGCAAAACCACGGTTTGCTCGCTGTTAAGCAAAGCCGGTATGGCAGTAATCGACGGCGATATTATTGCCCGCGAGGCAGTCGAAAATCCTGATGTTATTGAAGCTTTATGCAATAATTTCGGCAGGGATATCGTTGTGAGCGGCGCGCTTGACCGCCGTCTACTTGCTTCGCGCGCTTTTTCTTCAAAAGAAAGCACCTCGGCGCTTAACAACATCACTCACCCCGAAATTACGCGCATCATTCTTCAAAAAATCGATGAAGCCCGTCAAAACGGCGTGAAGGCGGCGGTAGTTGACGCGGCGGCGCTGTTTGAAAGCCCTCTGGTGCCTTACTGCGACCTTATTGCCTGCGTTGTCGCGCCGGTTCAGGCGCGAATTGAGCGCATAACAAAGCGTGACGGCATAACCCGCGAGGCGGCGCTGTGCCGCATAAACGCGCAGGGCGATGAGGAATACTATATATCAAAATCCGATATTATTATAGTGAATGACGGCTCTGACCTGACACGGCAGCTAAAGCCGCTGATAGAAATAATTGAGCTTATGGGGGAAAACAATGAAAGCTAAGGGTATAGCGAAGCTTGGCTTAATAATCTGTGTTTTCTGCGCATTGATTTTCACTATAACCGCCGTGAGCAGCAAAACGGTGCTTAAGGTGCTTTATCCTGTAAAGTACTCGGTTCTCGTAGAGAAATACAGCACCGAATACGGCATTGATAAGCGGCTGTTATTCGCGGTAATTAAAACCGAAAGCTCCTTTGATCCTCACTCCGTTTCATCCGCGGGCGCCGAGGGTTTAACTCAGATAACCCCCGAAACCTTCGAATGGCTGCGCCTTAAAACAGGTGAAACCGAAGGCGAGATGAGCCTTTTTGATGAGGAAACCTCGATTAAATACGGCGCTTACTTTTTGAGTCTGCTTATAAGCGAATTTGACAACACCGAGACTGCCGTTGCAGCCTACCACGCGGGCCGAGGCAGGGTTAACGGCTGGCTGAAAGACACAGATATTTCGCCCGACGGCAAAACTCTGACGAATATCCCCGTGCCGGAAACCGCACACTATCTAAAAAAGGTTACAAGAGCGATTGACATATACACACGCTTATATGATTTCTGAAAGGCGGGATTTTAAAATGAAGGAAAAATCAAGCACCGATTCGCTTCGCGAAAAACTTATGAATAACCAAAAGCACACCGCGCTTGTTATTGATGAAAAAGAGAAGGCGGCCTCGGACTTATTCTGCGAGGGTTACAAGGCGTTTATGACAGAATGTAAAACTGAGCGCGAGGCGGCGGCGTTTACCGTTGAGCTCGCAAAAAAAGAGGGCTTTGCGCCCTTTAACCCGACCGGCAAATATAAACCCGGCGATAAGGTTTATTATCTTAACCGGGACAAATCGGTTATTTTGTGTGTGTTTGGTAAAAAAAGCGCTGCCGAGGGCGTTAAAATCGTCGCCTCCCATATCGATTCCCCCCGCGTTGACCTAAAGCCCAATCCGCTTTATGAGGACAGCGAAATTGCGCTTTTTAAAACCCATTACTACGGTGGAATTAAAAAATATCAGTGGACTGCCATTCCGCTTTCGCTGCACGGCGTTATCACAACCAGGGGCGGCGAAAAGATCACAATTAAGCTCGGCGAGGCATCCGATGAGCCGAAATTTACCATATCGGACCTTCTGCCGCATCTTGATAAGCAAAACAGCACCCGCACGGTTGACGATGTCATCAAGGGCGAGGAGCTCAATATCCTTGTGGGCAGCCTGCCACTTGCCGGTGGCGAGGGCAGTGAGCTTGTAAAGCTGAATATTCTTAAGCTTCTTAATGATAAATACGGCATTGTTGAGCGCGACTTTCTTTCAGCGGAGCTTGAGCTTGTGCCCGCCTACCCTGCCTGCGACATCGGCTTTGACCGCAGCTTGATAGGCGCTTACGGTCACGATGACCGCGTTTGCGCATACCCTTCAATTATGGCGGCAATTTCCGCAAAAAAGCCTGTCTATACCACAGTAAGCGTTGTTACCGACAAAGAAGAAACGGGTTCGGACGGAAACACAGGTCTCAACTCCGCCTACCTCGAGCATTTTATTCACGATATTGCCCGACTTGAAGGGCTTGAGGGCAGGGATGTTATGCGTAAGAGCGAATGCCTTTCTGCCGATGTAACAGTTGCCTTTGACCCCACCTTCCCCTCAGTTTGCGATAAGCTTAACAGCGCGTATTTGAACAAGGGCGTTTGCATTACAAAATACACGGGCGCGCGCGGCAAGGCCGGCACAAACGACGCGAACTCCGAATATATGACAAAGATTTGCGCGGTTATGGACGGAGCAGAGGTAGCTTGGCAGGTTGGCGAGCTTGGCAAGGTTGACGAGGGCGGCGGCGGCACTGTCGCGAAATATATCGCGAACCTCGGCGTAGATGTTATTGACATCGGCGTGCCCGTTCTCTCAATGCACTCACCGTTTGAGGTGGTTGCGAAGCTTGATGTTTACTCCGCTTATAAGGGCTTCAAGGCGTTTCTTGAGCAAAAATAATATAAATGGCATAAAAATACCGCCGCGGTGAAGAATCGTCCTCACCACGGCGGTTGAATTTTATTTCATTAGTCTATAAAGTCCTCAATTTCCTTTGCGCTGCCAAAGCTCGGCACAGTCCCGATAAAAAGCTTTGTGTCGCCTGTCAGCGCGGCGCTAAGTTTACTTAGCCTCTCGCCCGAGATGCTGCGCCAGAGCGAATTTGTTTTGAGCGTCAGGCCGTATCTGCCTATTGAGCATGATTCGCCGCGAACGGCAGGTATCGCCTTGGTTACAACGCCGTTGTAGCTATAAACCTCAAATTCGCACCTACGCGGGCAGAAAGCGCATTTGACCGTTTCTTTTATTGTCGGGAGCGCGGGGGATTTTGAAAACGCCCTTACATCCTCAAGCGCGCCAACGGGGCAAACCGACGAGCAGAGCCCGCAGGAGGTGCAAACGCTTTGAGCCAAGGGAGTCGAAAACGCGCACTCCACAACGGTATCGAAGCCCCTGTCGTGAAGCCCGAGCGCCTCAACGCCCGCGAATTCCTTGCAAACACGAACGCAGAGACCGCAAAGGATACATTTATTATTATCGCGAACGATGAACGGATTACTCTTGTCCTCAGGGAGATACTTATCCTCGCCCCCCGCAATAACCTCAAGGGGGTTATACTCCTGCATCAGCGGCAGCAAGCGGCAATCGTAAAGCGCGCGGCAGCCGCATTCAAGGCAGCGAGAAGCCTCTTTTTTCGCCTGTTCCTCGCTGAAGGTGGTCGCGACCTCGCTGAAATCCAGCTTTCTTTTTTCCGGGGCGGCAATGTTGGCAGGAGTTCTCTCTATATAATCAACCTCGCCGATTTGTTCTGATATTTCATCGCTTTTTTCAAAATAGAAAGGTGCTTCGCCCGTGTATTTCTCACCTTTAAGGAACGCCGCAATCGAAAACGCCGCTTTTTTGCCGTGAGCTATTGCCGCAACAGCAATGCCCGGACCGTCATTGACCGCGTCGCCGCCGGCAAATACTCCCTCAACGCTCGTTGCAAAGGTTGACGGATTCACCTGAACCGTGCCCCAGCGGTTAAAACTGAGCTCTTCAAGCCCCTCGGGCACAACCCTTTGACCTATCGCGGCAATCACGGTATCATAATACATATCCTCCACCGCTCCCTCAACGGGAACGGGGCGGCGTCTGCCTGAGGCGTCGGGCTCGCCAAGCTGCATTTTCTGCACCTTTAAGCCGACTGCCTTGCCGCCCTCTTGAAGCACGGCAACGGGGGCAGACAGATAAAGGAAGTTAACGCCCTCCTCCATTGCCTCCTCGATTTCCTCCTCTGCGGCCGGCATCTCCTCACGGGTACGCCTATAAAGCAGAGTAACATTCTTTGCTCCGAGGCGAACCGCGGTGCGAACCGTATCCATAGCGGTGTTTCCTCCGCCGACAACAGCAACGCTTTCGCCGATATCGGGCGCGTTACCCTCGCTGACAGCGCGCAGGAAATCGATTCCGCCGAGAACATTCGGCAAATCATCGTTTTCACAGCCTAGGGTGCTGCTTTTCCACGCTCCCACGGCGGCGTAAACGGCATCGAATTTCTCCTTAAGCGAGCCGAGAGAGAAATCCCTTCCGAGCTTTTGGTTATAGTTAATTTTTACACCCATCGCGAGTATCGCGGCGATTTCACGATCAAGCACCGCTCCGGGCAGTCTGTATTCGGGAATGCCGTAGCGAAGCATACCGCCCGCTTTGCTCATAGCCTCGAATAACTGAACCTCAACGCCCTCGCGCGCAAGGAAATACGCCGCCGAAAGACCTGACGGACCCGCGCCGATTATTGCAACCCTTTTGCCTGTTTTTTCTTTACATTCGGGGATATATTCGGAATTATCAAAATCTGCCGCAAAGCGCTTGAGCGAGCAGATTGAAACAGCGCCCTCGGCGTGCTCCCGTCTGCAGGCATCCTCGCACGGGTGCGGACACACTCTGCCGATTGATGACGGCAGTGGGTTGTCTTTCTTAATAAGCCTTATTGCCTGCGCATATTTTCCGTCGGCAATGAGTCCGACATATCCTTGACAATCCTGATTTGAAGGGCAGGCACGCTTGCAGGGCGCAACGCAGTCGCCCTTGTGGCAGGCGGCAATAAGTCCGAGGCTGACATTACGGCTGGCTATAACCTCATCGGTGTCGGTCTGAACCTGCATTCCCTCTGTGGGCTTGACCACGCACGAGCGCAATGGCTTCGGAATCCCGGCAATGCTCACAAGGCAAAGACCGCAACCGCCGTAAGCTTCAAGCTCGGGGTCGTTACAAAGGTTCGGCACAAAAATATCGTTTGCAAGTAAACTGTCAAGCAGGCTTTTGCTGCTTTCTGCTAAAATACTTCTGCCGTTGACTTCAATATTTACCTTGCTCATTATGCCTTCACCTCCACCTTCGCTTTTGGGCTGATAACATAAACCGCGTCTTTTTTGCAAACCGAAGCGCAAGAGCCGCAGGATATACATTCATTAGAGTCAATAATGTGTACTTTTTTCAATTCGCCGCTGATTGCGCCCGTGGGGCAGCCGCGCTTGCACAGCGTGCAGCCGATGCATTTATCGGCGTCAATGGCATAGGTAATAAGACCCTTGCACTTATGAGCAGAGCAGCAATTATTCTCGATATGCTCAATATATTCGCTACCGAAATACTTCATCGTGGTCAGCACAGGATTCGGCGCGGAATTGCCCAGACCGCAAAGCGCGGATTTTTTAATATTCTCGCCTAATGTTGTCAGCTGCTCCAAATCCTCGAGCTTACCTTCACCCGCGACAATACGGTCAAGGATTCTTTTCATTGCCGTTGTGCCTATGCGGCAGGCAACGCATTTGCCGCAGCTTTCTTTGCTGGTGAAATCCATGAAGAACCTCGCCATATCAACCATGCAGGAGTCGGTATCCATAACAATCAGACCGCCCGAGCCCATTATGGCGCCCGTCGCGCCGATTGAGGCGTAATCGATAGGCGTATCAAGCAAGCTCTCCGGCAGGCATCCGCCCGAGGGGCCGCCGATTTGCACGGCCTTAACAGGCTTATCGTCAATTATGCCGCCGCAAATGTCAAACACGACCTCGCGCAGGGTTATGCCCATCGGCACCTCCACAAGTCCGCCGCGCTTCACCCTGCCCGCGAGGGCAAAAACCTTTGTACCCTTGCTGTCATTCGTGCCGTAAGCGGCAAAAGCCTCGCCGCCGTTTTGCATAATCCAGGGTACATTTGCAAAAGTTTCAACATTATTAATATTTGTGGGTTTCTTTTTATAGCCGCTTTGGGCAGGAAACGGAGGCTTAGGAACGGGCATACCTCTGCCGCCCGCAAGCGAGGACAGCAGCGCCGTTTCCTCACCGCAGACGAAAGCGCCCGCGCCCTTCATAAGATGAAAATCAAATGAAAAACCGCTTTGGCGTATATTTTCACCTGTAAGCCCCGCTTCTTTAAGCTCATCAATGGCGTGCGTCAACCGCTTTATCGCGAGCGGATACTCGGCGCGCGCGTAGATAATGCCGTGATTCGCTCCGATAGCGAGACCTGCAATCATCATTCCTTCGAGCACGGTGTGCGGGTCGCCCTCAAGAACGCTTCTGTCCATAAACGCACCGGGGTCGCCCTCGTCGGCATTGCAAACTATGTATTTATCCTCGCTCTGCTCCTTCGCGGCGGCGGACCACTTGATATGAGTCGGGAAGCCTGCGCCTCCCCTGCCGCGAAGACCGGAAATCCTGATTTGCTCAATAATGCTCTCGGGCTTTTCGTTCATGTAACGAAACAGCGCCGAATAACCCCCGACAGCCATATATGCCTCAAGGCTCTCGGGATTAATAAGACCGCAGTTTCGAAGAGCAATTCTTGTTTGACCTTCAAGAAATTTCAATTCCTCCCCAGTCAATCTGTTTTCATCGGGCAGTCTGCCCGCCTTAAGTGACTGCGCAAGAGTACAGGCGGATTCCGCATTCAGCCTGCCGTAATAGACGCTGTCACCCTCATCGGTTATAACCTGCAGCAGCGGCTCCGCAAAGCATAAGCCGTTGCAGCCGACCTTTTCTATATTCAGCGAGCTTTCGCTCAAGCTCGCGAAAACCTCGTTTGCACCCGCGGCTATGCCGCAGCTGCCGAAGCCGAGAAGCATTCTCAATTTACTGCACCTCCGTTATTATTATCGCGCAGACCGGTGAGAATGGCTTTAACCTTGTCTTTGGTAAGCTTGCCGTACGCTCTGCCGTTAATCATCATAACCGGTGAAAGACTGCAGCAGCCGAGGCACGCAACCTTTTCCCACGAAAACAGACCATCGGCTGTTGTTTTACCCTCGGGCACGCCGAGGTATTCCTCAACGGCATCGGCGACTGTTTCGCCCTTATTGACATGGCAGGCCGTGCCCATGCAAACCATTATCTGATATTTGCCGGGAGGCGTCAGGCGAAACTGCGCGTAAAATGACGCAACACCGGTAAGACCCGCCGCCGCGATACCCGTGCTTGCAGAAACCTCTTGCATAACCTCCATTGGCAAATAACCGAATTCGCCTTGAATATCCTGCAAAAGAGCAATCAGCGTGTCGCTTGGTACAGGGTGATGTGATAAAATTTCTTTTGTTCTGATTTGGATCTCATTAATGTTTATCAAGTGCTTTACCTCCAGGTTAAGCGGCTGTTGTAGCTTCTTCAATTTTTACGGTGGCGAACTCGTCGCCTCTCTTATATATGGTCTTTTTTCTCTTGGCATCAAAATTATATTTATACTCCGCAAGCAGTTTTTCCTGAGCCTCGTCAACCTTTGCAATGCCTTTTTCTTGGCGGCAAGCGTCAATCCAGTCAAAATCATCGGGGTTCAAGTGAAGAAAATATACTATCTCAACACCGTATTGCGTTTTAATTATTTCGCAGTCGCCGGAAGCGCGGCTTTTATCAAAGCACCATTTTTCGACAGCAAATTCCTGGTCGCCGACGCGCGCCGCGGATTTCAGACCGCCGTTTGTATTACTTTCGGAATCCGACGAATAAGTGTTGCAAAGCACGGCAAAGGATTCTTCGGTTTTATCACCTTTTTCCCATGTGTCATAATACCCTTTAGCCGTTTTATAAGCGGCGTCAATTTCTTCGGAGCTTTGAGCTGTTTTATTCTGAGTGTTGTAAGGCACAAAAAGTGTTCTGTAATCGGCGCTCACGGTAAGGTGCTTTGGCTCAAGAATCATAACGGCGCATGTATAAACCGCGCCCTTGAGTAATGCAAAATCGCCCTCGCCGCGGCTGTCGTCAAATACCCATTGCGCAACCTCACCGCCGTACATATTGTTGATGGAGTCATATGATACAGCATAATGCATCGTTTTATTATCCGAATTATAATCTTCACCATAAGCTTCTTTGTTTATGGAGTAGACAAAATCAAGATAGTCATTTTCGTTTTTAATTGAGTCTGCGCCCGAGGTATCAAATTCCTTCGCTTCAAGTGGGCCTATGCGCACATCTGCGAAAAGGTATTTCTCCGGATTCTCATCAAACATTGCCTGAGCTTCTTCCATAGTGCACGAGTTTCGCCCCTGCTCGGTAAGCGTTTCGACATATTTCTCCGCGTAAGCGCTCATTATATCGCGCGATGCGAACATATT
>CAYUXK010000006.1:34283-63148 GCA_964448835.1 uncultured Clostridium sp.
AACAAACACGGCAGGCAGCTTTCCGTCACGGTATTCAACCAGCTCATAAGCCTCAGCCGGCAATAAATCTACGCTCGAAGCATCGGTTGAGGTTTGCGGCATGGTCGTGGGGGTATCGCCGCTGTCTCTGTTTGCAATGAAATTAACACACACTGTCGCAGCCGCGGCGAGCAGAACGAAAACAGCAATAATCAAAATATTACGCTTTATATCAACCGGATTTTTGACTGCTGCCGCCTCGGCCACCTTTTTTGACTGCTCCTCGCGGCGAGCCTTCTTTTTTTTCGCGTTTGAACTCATATGTACATCCCTCGTTTTTCTTAATCAAATAGAGAACTTTTATTATTTTGCCGCTATCACGGCGAAAAGTCAACAAACAAACTTTAAACAATTATGTTTGGATAAATTTACAGTAAAACTTCCTTGCCTGTCTTTGCGGATTCATAGACCGCTGAAAGAATTTTTATCATATCAACGCCCTGCCACGGCTCGAAGATCGGCTTTGCCTTGCCTTCAAGCACATCAAGAAAATGAGATATGTTCTCTCTGTGAGCAATAATAACTTTTTTACCCTTGATTTTTTTGTTAATTTGTTTGCCGTTCTTTTCATAGTACATCTCCGCGCGGCAATTTCTCCAGTTCAGCCCCGCCTTAGTGCCGCGAAGTTCAACGAATCTGTGCTCATGCTTGATATTTGACGCCCATGAGAATTCAATTTGAAGCACAGCGCCGTTATCGAAGCGTATGAGCCCCATCGCCAGGTCCTCAACATCAAAGGTGCCATCCTTAACCTTATCGCCGTAGCGCGACTCAGCGGAGTCGCTCGAGCTACTGTCCGCGAACTTGCAGAAGGTGTTGCCGCTCACGCTCACCGGTCTGGGGTTACCCATAAGCCAGATGGCAAGGTCAATCATATGTACGCCCAAATCAATCAGCGGCCCACCGCCGGATTGCGCCTTGGTGGTGAACCAGCCGCCCTTGCCGGGTATTCCGCGCCTGCGAACCCAGCCGCATCTGCCCGCGTATATTTCGCCGAATTCACCGTCTGCAATCAGCTTTCGCGCAGCGGTCGAAGCGCCGACAAAGCGGTTGTTTCTGATAACCATTAGGGTTTTGCCCGCTTTTTCGCTCGCCTGCTTCATTTTGAGCGCTTCCTCAACGCTCACCGCGTCGGGCTTCTCGCATAAAACATGCTTGCCCGCCTCAAAGGCGTCCACAGCTATTATTGAATGGAGATAATTCGGAGTGCATATATCTACATAGTCAATGCTCTCATCCTTGAGCAGCTCTTTGTAGTCGCTGTATACCTTTGCATCTCTGAAGATCTTTGACCTTATACTCTCGGCTCTCTCAGGCTTAATATCGCACAGCGCGACCACCTTCACTCTTTTTTCGCCTATATATGAGGAAATATGAGCGCCCTTTGCAATTCCTCCGCAACCGATAATTCCTACTTTAAATTCTGACATAATATTACCTCACTCTCATTATAATACTTTGATAATATAGCACATTCCAAACATTTTTGCAACAGATATTGAAAAGCTATACTGTTTGTGATAGTATTGAGCCCAAAGGAGCTGAAGGCAATGCTTAAAATAGAACATCTTACAAAAACTTACGGCGACAAAAAGGCGGTTGATGACCTTTCACTTGAAATTAAGAACGGTGAAATATACGGTTTCATCGGTCACAATGGCGCGGGCAAGACCACCACGATCAAGGCGTGCTGCGGCATATTGCCGTTTGATTCGGGTGAAATTACCGTAGATGGCATTTCGGTCAAGGAGCATCCGCTCGAGTGTAAAAAGAAGATAGCGTATATCCCCGATAACCCTGATTTATATGAGTTTCTTTCGGGCATTAAGTACCTTGCTTTTGTTGCCGATGTTTACGGCATACCCGCTAATGAACGCGAGGCAAAAATCAAGAAATACGCCGACCTTTTTGAGCTCACGGCCGACCTGGCGCAGCCGATCAGCTCATACTCACACGGTATGAAGCAGAAGCTCGCGATAATTTCGGCGCTGATACATTCGCCGCGCCTTATGCTGCTTGACGAACCGTTTGTCGGGCTTGACCCGAAGGCGGCGCACGATCTTAAAGAGCTGATGCGTGAAATGTGCAACAACGGCGGAGCGATATTTTTCTCAACTCATGTGCTTGAGGTTGCCGAGAAGCTTTGTGATAAAATTGCTATTATTAAGAACGGCCGCCTGATTGTTAGCGGCAGTGTCGATGAGGTTCGCGGCGATACCTCGCTTGAAAATGTATTTTTGGAGCTGGTGGACGAAAATGTTTAAGACGCTGATAAAAACCCGCCTGCTCGCGCTGTGGTATACCATGTTCGCGCGCTCTTCTTCAAAAAAGCTCAGCAAGGGCAAAAAGATTTTGATAGGCATTGCGGCAGTTTATATCGTTTTTCAGCTTGTTTTATCAATCGGCATGCTTTTCGCTTCGCTTGCCGACGGACTTCTCCCGATTGGTATGGAGCAGCTTTATTTTTGCGTGGCGGCGATACTCGGCTTCTCGCTGTGCTTTATCGGAAGCGTTTTTATGGCGCACTCGTTGATTTTTGACGCGCGCGATACGGAGCTGCTGGTAAGTATGCCGATACCGCCAAGGCATATTGTAGCCTCGCGATTTTTACCGCTGTTTGTTATAGACTACCTGTACTCATGCGCGATTCTGCTGCCGTCAATAGTCGTGTATTTTTCAAGAAGCGGCTTTGACGCTCTGAAGCTTGTGTTTTTCATTGCCGTATTGCTGCTTTTGCCGTTTTTCTCAGCCGCGCTGACCTGCGTTTTCGGCTGGCTGACGGCGCTGTTTTCATCACATACGAGCGGCAAGGTGCTGGTCCAAACCGTAACGACTTTGGTTCTTCTCGGCGGGTATATGATTATTAATTTCAATTTGCAAAACTACCTGACAAAGCTTATCAATAACGGCAGCTCTGTGCTTGCCGCCATCGAAAAAGCTCTGCCGCCGTTTTACTGGTTCGGGCTTTCGATTGCCAACGGCGACGGCATGGCGCTGATAAAATACGCGCTTTGCTGCCTTGTACCATTCGCGCTCGTTTATGTGCTGATTTCAAAGAGCTTTGTTAAGCTTTCATTGAGCGGCAAGGCAAAAGCAAAAAAAGAGTATGTTCAGCATGATATGAAGACCTCCGCTGTCCGTACCGCGCTGATCCGCAAGGAACTGCGCCGTTTCTTCTCGATGCCAAACTATATGCTCAACTGCGGCATCGGAGCGGTATTCGCGCTTATGCTTGCCGGTGCCTTACTTATTAAAGGCGGCAATTTCATTCAAACTATTATCCCGATTACACAGGGCGCGGAATATATACCCGCGATTTACTGCGCTATCATTTGCTTTTGCGTTGTTATGTGCAACCAAGCAAGCGTGTCGATTTCGCTCGAGGGCACAAGCTTCGCGATTATTAAATCAATGCCTTTGCGCGCGATGGATGTCTTTGCATCAAAAGTACTGACAAATCTGTTGATTTCAATCCCGTGCGGTCTAATAGCGGTTTTTGCAGGCTGGTATGCTTTTGATATTTCAATTTTCTTTAAGTTCGGTATGCTTGCATTGTGCTTAAGCATTGCGATTTTCGGCGCCAGCTTTGGAATTACCGTTAACGCGCTTTTCCCGAAATTTGACTGGCTGAATGCAACGGTTGTTATTAAGCAGAGCATGAGCCCCACAATTTGCGTTTTCGGAGGAATGGGCGCGGTTATACTGCCCGGCGTGCTCTATGGTGCGCTGCTCAAAAACTATCTTGATGTTTCAACATATTTGTTTATTTTAGCCGGAGTATTTCTTCTCGCGTCAACAGGGATGCTCAGGCATTTAAGGACACACGGTGAGGAGCTTTACCGCGAAATGGGATAAATAACAAGCGCCTTGTAGCATGCAAGGCTTTGTTTATAGTAGGGAATCACATACCCCGCGGGCAAAATCGCGGCGCATAAAATGAACCACGGCAAGAAGCTTGCTTTAAACGCGAGCATTCTCAGGCACTTGCCCTTCATTGACTCGCGGCTCTTTGTCATCGCTTCACTGACGGTCATATCGGGAATCGTGACAAGGTAAAACATCGCGCAGTCGTAGCGCTGAATTGTAAATAGCCAGAATCCGAGCCCGATAAGGATAAGCAAGACCGTTCCCGCTGCGAGAACGGCGGCTGTGCGCGCGTTTATCGCGGAAAGACTCAAAACACCCATTAGCGCCGCAGAAGCGCCGGCAGGAAGAAGCATATAAATGACGAGCCAAGCCAGCTTATAAATAAGCAGCAGTGTGCCCATCCCGGCGCCGGGCAGAATGCCTTTCATTTCAAATTTACTGCTGTTCGCGGCAAGGTTTGACACAAACCACGCCTCGGTATAAACGCGCAGAGGATTAATCATAAAAATAGCTAAGATGAAAGATATCAAGGCCGCTCCGCAGGTTACCTCTGCCCCATACTGAGCCCAAAAAACATCCGCGGTAAATTGCGGCATCAGGCGGTTAATGACGAAATTAATCAGAGAAAAAAATATCGCCATACACGCTGAAATGCAAACAAGCGCAGCCCCCTGTATTCGTTCACCCGAGATTG
Source organism: uncultured Clostridium sp. (assembly GCA_964448835.1). Lineage (GTDB taxonomy): Bacteria > Bacillota > Clostridia > Oscillospirales > Acutalibacteraceae > CAG-177. The sequence goes on from CAYUXK010000006.1 coordinate 38,884, forward strand.
CCTCGCGCGCTCTGGTTTTTATCGTATCAAAGCTCATTTTCATCCTTGCTTCATTCCTTTCAGATTACAAAAAGGTCGGGCGCAGTTAATGCACCCGACCTTATTATTTGTAAATCTTGGGGTATTATGCAGCCTTATCCAAAATGCCCTTTACGAAGCTTCTGAAAGGCTCGGCGTATGTTTGGAAGCGGTCATGGTAGGAATTCCCATCGTCATACACCGGAGCCACAGCTCCGGGAGCGAAATTGCCCAAGGCAATCACGCGCAGATTCGGCTTGTCGTTTTGCAGGAACTGTGTGTAATTCGGGTTTGAGTATACATTGTAATACTCATCCGAATAGGTGAACCAGTTGTAAAGAGCGCGTATGCCGTCGTGGCTGTTGGCGTGAAGCATATCCTTAATAAACCATGTGTGTTCAGGGAGCGCGCAGGTTGACGCGTCAATGGTCATATCAGGCGACACATGGTTGTGGCCGTCGTTTATTTTTTGAATATATCCCGCTCCGAGCGTTTGACCTAACGGCGCTACCGTCGCCCCGACCGAGGCGTACTGGGTATCCACCGTCGCGTCACTGTCGCTGTTCATTGTCGCCACAAGAGGGGTACGCTGAAGGCCGCAGCCGGCGACTATCATAACGCGAACACCGTTTGTCTGGGCGGCTTCAAGAATTTCTTTCGCCTTGCTCTGAACATTGTAATGGTAGTAATCCGTCTTAGCTATAATTCCGCTTTGGGCTGCGGGGTCAAGGCTAAGCGCCTTCGCCTGCTCATATGATACATCCGGCACAAGCGACCAAAGCCCCGGCATCGAGCCGAAAATCGGGGCGAGGAGCTCATCAAACAGCCTATCGCCGAGATTCGCGAGAATATTATCACCGATGCCCATAACCATATCCACAAGGCCGCTGTAATAAAGGAAGTCAAACAAGAAAGTGAGCATCGTGCTGCCAAAATCTACGGGTGGGAAGGCCTGCGAGCCATATTTATACAGTGCCTCGCCGTTAAGCTCAATCTTGCGCGAAAGCAAATCCCCCGCCACGGCGGTGCCCTGAATCGGACAACACTGGAATATGCAGGCGTCGACATCATCGTAACCGTAGCGCTCAAAATACGCCATGGTTACAACTCCGCCCATTGACGATGCCCTGAAATTAACCTTGCTGTGGCCCGTCAGATTCTCGACATGCTGCACAAAAGCGTTGAGCTGGTCAGCAACCTCCATCGGGTCAAGCCGCCAGTCGTAATGGAAATAATAATCCTTATCTATTCCGTGCGCGGGATCCTGCGGCAATTCAATTTCTGTCGTCACATTCGGCGCTGAGTTGCCGTTGCCGTCAAGCTTGAGCATGCCGAGCGCGTCATTGAGCGAAGCAATGAGCGTATCGCCGAATTTGTCATAATTTCGTGTTATGGCAAACGCCACAAGCGCGGGCAAAAGGGCTTTAACAAGCTCAAGAGTTGTTTCATCCGTGATTCTGAAAAGCTGTTTTTCGTTTTCCGTACCCGCGTCGAGAATTATGGGGGTATTGCCCAAGGGGCCAACATAAATTGTGGGCAGATATCCGCAGTTGCAGGTATCATCTGCCGCAAACGCCACGGTCGGCAAAACAGCGCTGATAAAAATAACAACGCAAAGAATAATGCAAAGTGATTTTCTCATATTCATTACCCCTTTCTTCCGCAATCCGCAAGCAGCGAATCGAAAGCCGTTACAATGCTCGACGCAACGCTCTTGCCCGCTGAAACCGCCTCCTCATAATGCAGTGGAGCAAAGATGCTGCCGAAATCATTGTCGGGAATAATGTACCCGATTGAATCGTTGCACAGGCCGATAACCGTCAGCCATCTGCCGCCTGCGACCATATCCTTGAGCGCGGGATAATCCCACGGCTTTTTGCTGTAGCTTTCGCCCTCGCCATATGCGCCGCCGACCACTAATTCAGGCGCGAGCTCGCCGGGAATCATCGCGAAAGCAAGCTCACTTCCGAGCTCCGTGTAGCCTACCTCTGAAACAAAGCAGACATCACGCTCGCCGCTTCCGACTTTAAGCACACGGTTGTTGACTATGCCTGCCTTTACGGCAAGGCGAAGAATTTCGCCGCCGCACGGAACAAATACCTCGTGAGCTTTGAAATTCAGAATCGGAGCAACCTCCTTTTCCTTAGTTACGCTGACCAGGTATTTCCCCAGCGCTCTGCCGTAGCGCTTGAAGTTTTTATCGTCAGGCTCCTCATCGGGTATGCACGAGCCATCGGTCGCAATTGCGAGCTCCGCTCCCTGGAAGAAGATGAAATTCTTATTCGCGGCGTTCACCGCTTCTTCCATATAATAGATGTAATCACTGCTCAAAAGCGAATTCTTCTCGCCAAGGGCAACGGGGTGCGCCGCGGCAAAGGCCGCGACGGTTTCACGAGAGCCGTCTTTGGGTACGAAGCGCAGGCTCACGATATTCTTAATCGTAACATCGGGCGGGCGTTTATCTCTGTTGTAGCGAAGCCCTTTTGATATGGAGGAATAAAGCTTGCCTTGGCGCATATCGCTGAAAGCCGCCATAATAGCCGCGGCGGTCTTTTTATGCAGATTATCCATGAATTCGGGATTCCTGCCCGAAATCAAATCCTCGGGCCTGTTCTCCTTGATTGCCTTACAGTTATTCTTGAGCATCACGGGCAAATCGCCCCAAAGCCCCTGGGTATCAATAGCGCTGTGGCAATGAGTCGCCGAGATATTGATGCCGACTATATTATTCTGTGCCGCGAAATCCTTGAGCAGAGCGCGGATAGCGCGAACATCCGTGTTTGAGATACCTACGCAGTCAATAACGGCAAAAACAACGCTCCCCCTGCCGCTTGAGTCGTCAACGCAAACCGCCCTGACCGCCTGGTCATCAAGTACGCCTGACATAACATTCGGGGGGAACTGCAGATAGCCTGCAATATAATACTTTTTAATAAGATAATCTTGCGGAACAAGGCTTTCACGAGCATAGCCCAGACGCCAGGCTCCTTTTTTGGCAGGCTCATTGATAAAGCTGTCATGCCCCTCAAAGAAATCCTTTGTCGTGTAGTCAGTGAGCTTCATCCAGTGCGGATTAGGCAATGAGGCAGTTACAGCGGTCAGCAGAGTGGTCACCGCTTTTTCGCCGTAATCCTCAACAAGAACCTTTTTAACCGTCACATCATCTTTTTTTGCCTTGATGAGCGCGGCGGCTCCCGTGCCCGCTACGCACATAGCCGCGAGCTTCAGAACGCGTTTTTTGCCTTTTTTCATTTTTTCGCCTCCAAAAAATTACTATTAATTTATTTTATCATATGTATTGATATTCGGCAACTGTTTTCTAATTTGTCAGCTCTCGTATCCATTTAAAGCGATTGACCTTGAAGTAAGCCACGGCGCATTTAAGCACCTGGTCCGCTTTAAGGCAGGCAAATGTCACAGGCACAGGGAATTTAAAGACAAAGGCGCTAAGCAATGAAAGCGGTAAAACGATACACCACATAAAAATAAAATCGTTCTTAAAAACAAAGCCTGTTTCACCGCCGCCGGAGACAATTCCGCAAAGCGCCGGAGCCTCATAAGAAGTGCCGATAATCGTAACTGCAAGAATATATATAAAGATTTCAGTCATTCTGTATGTTTCGGGTGAGGTGTCATAATAATCGAGAATCAGCGTTTTGCACATAAGCAAAATCGCGCTCCCGCAAACGCCAATACCAAGATAAATCAGCTGCAAATTTTTGCTTCGGCGCTTAATCAGCTCCAGCGTGCCGCCCGAGCCGACGGTTTTGCCTATAAGCACGCTCGAGACGCTGCCCGCGGCATAGCAGAACACAGTCGCAACCTGAAAAATGGTTGTGGCAATGCTGTTGGCGGAGATTGCCGTCGCGCCGAGCCTGCCTATTATTACGCCCTGAATGCTCATGGCGAACCCCCAGGATACATTGCTCATCATGAGCGGAGCGCCTGTTTTGAAATAGTCTCTTATGTATTTGACATTAACCGCAAAAAAGCTTGAAAGCCGGAGCTTAAGTTTTTTGTCAATCAGCAAAATATAAGTCAACACAACAAGTATTTCAAGAGTTCTTGCAATCAGCGTTGCAATCGCTGCTCCCCTGATTCCCATTTCAGGCATACCGAATTTGCCGTAGATAAGCGTATAGTTGAGAAAAACATTAAGCGCGAATGACGAGAGCGAAACATAAAAGCCGATTCTTACCGTTTCAACACTTCGAAGCACCGAGGTCATAATGGTGGTGAGAGTGAATATAATGTAAGTATATTTGATGACATCAAGGTATTCGATTGCCGCCGACGCAATCGCCTCGTCATCGGTAAAAATGTGAACAAGCCCCGACGGCGCCGCCTCGGCAATAACCGTGAGCACGGTGCCGAAAAAAAGCCCTAATATAAAAGCCACAGAAAAAATCTTGTGAATCGGCGCGGTTTCTTTTTTGCCCCAATACTGTGCGCATAAAACCACCATACCCGCCGAGACTCCGTTTGCAAGCATCATTAAGAAAAACTGTATCTGGTTACAAACCGCCGAGCCCGCCAAAGCGTTTTCGCTGTAAGCGCCGAGCATAACCGAATCGGCAAGATTAACGCCGAAACCGATAAGGTTTTGCATTGCAAGGGTAAAGGTCATAACAAAAAAGCTTTTATAAAACGGTCTGTCGGTGATTTTGTGGCTCATAGCGCGCTGATTCCTCTCTCAGGGCTTATCCGCCCTATATCTTGATATTATATCATCAGCCAAAGCAAAAAACAATTCATTTTATTATGATGAATTTTTATTTACTATTTGACAATAATAGGTAAATATGATATTATCATATTGTTTTGATTACCGGAAAAACAAGGAGGATTTATGAAAAGAACATTTGTTAAGTCGGCGTCATTTTTTCTTGCGCTTCTGATTATGCTCATGACACTCACCGCGGTAGGCGCCGGTGTTTCGGCGCAGAGCGTGCAAAGTGCGAAGAGTGCCGCGCTAAAACCAAAAGCCATGTCCGAGACCCCCACCGATATTCCCGATACGGGTGACACGCCCTCGCTCGAAATCAGAGCGGACAGCGTAAGCGTTGCAGTAAAAAAGACCTTGCAGTTAACAGCAGTCATTACCCCCGCCTCGGTGCAAGACAGCTTTGTCGTTGAATGGGCAACGGATAATGCAAAAATCGCGACCGTTGACCAAAACGGCGTTGTTAAGGGCATCTCGGTAGGTAAGGCAGTTATCAAAGCCACGCTCAAGGGCACAGAGGTAAGCGCGACCTTCCCGATTTTTGTTGTCCGCACCTCTAACTTAATCCAGGACTATTTTGAGCGAGAGGCCGTGGCAAGCTACAAATACAGCTATCAAGACGATTATTATTATACCGACGATAAGGATTGCTGGCAGGCAAGATTCGGCTATATGAATATTTTTGATGTTGTCGCGCCCTATCTTGAAATCGAAATCGACTATATTCGCGTTTATTTCAACTACGAGGATGTTGACTGGATGATTCAGCTCTGGAAGGGGCAATACGGCTACCTTTTCTTCGGCAGCGAAATGGGCGTTTATACGCGTGAACCGCTTAACGGCAAGGATATCGGAGTTTTAACCAAGTTCAACCAACCCTCGGAGGAGGACCGCTTGAATATGGAAATGGTTCTTTACTGGGATGAAAAGGGCGACGGCAACTACGCCTACCAGTTCACAAGGCCGTATGATAAATATTGGTGGTGCACCGCATTTAAGGCAGGTAGTCTCAGGCAAAGCGAGCCCGCCGACGAGCTGAGAATGACAGGCTTAATTGAGCTCAAAAGCGAAGAAATGGCAAATATATTTGCCGAAAAGCTTGTTGTCTGCGGCTTCACAGAAAGCCCGTCGCCCGACAACATGCCGCTCGACAGCTATTACAAAGACGGCAAGAATGTTCGCTTAGTCTGGCAGAATATTTCAGAGGCTGAGAGCACGGTTATTGTTAAATCCGTTTTTTGGACCTTTGTTATCGGCAATATGCTTGCCTTCACGCTTCTTTTCAGCCTGCTTGGCGGATTAGGTATGCTCGGTTTCTTGATATTCCTAATATAGTTTAACGCATAAGTCATCCCCCGCTTCGGTAGCCTTTGGCGCCGAGGCGGGGGATTTTTAATTATGCTTGATTTGCTTTTACCTGATTCTCTTTTGCCTTCCACTGCTTGCGCAGGAAAACGAGCGGTATGAATATCAGCACGGCGATTACCGCCGAGGCAAGAAAGATTTCGGGGGGGGGAACGTTGACAACCTCTGCATAATCATTCGTGTAGGTTCCTCTCGCAAACGCCTCGGTAACAACGGAGCCAATGCGCGGACCTATCACCATAGGCAGCAAAACAAAGAATATCATCCTCACGCCCTGGAACTGCCCCACCTTATCCTGCGGTGTGAAGTCCCTCACGGCGGCGTTAAGAATAATCATAAGCAGACCGTAGCCTGCGAGCATTATCACCGCAAGCAGACCGAAGAATGCAAGACTGCGAGCAAAATATACTAAGACAAGCCCCACTATAAAAACAACTACGCTCGGGAAAACGAAAAACGATTTGCCCTTTTTATCAATCAGAGCGCCCGCGCCTATTGCTCCGCCGATAAGCAGCGCAACAACGCCGATGCCCAGAGGGATAACAAGCGGATTTTCAAGAAGGGAATCAAAATTTAAGTCAAAATTGTGCATTACATAAATGAAAAGATAAGGAAGGAACACCTGCGTTGCAATCGAAAAAAATCCGACTGCCGCGAGCGAAAGATATAGACCACCGCTTTTTTTAATTACCGAGGGACGAAAGCCGTATATAAGGTCGCTCCAATAGTTAGTTGATGTTATAACACCCGAGCGCGACTCCTGTATTGAAAAAAGACCGATTATACCGCAGATAACGACTAATGCGCCAAGGAAGACAAAGCAAGCGGGGTAGCCGAACTGACTTATGCCAACGCCGAATGCCACTGTGACAAGTACCATTGCAAGGATGGGAAGAATGGATAAAATGCCCTCTGTTTTGGCTCGGTTACGCGGGTTTGTGACATCGGTAATCCAGGCGTTAAACGCCGCGTCGTTACTCGTTGAGCCCATAAAGGTCATCAGGCAGTCCAAAATGATAACGATGCTTACCGTCACCGCGCCGAGCCTTGCCGCGTCAGCTATGCCGAAAGCCGCGTCGACGCTTTCGCGCGAGATGAGAGCAAACGACATAACTGTAAATCCCCATAGTATATAGCCGCCGCAGATGAATATTTTGCGTCTGTTGAGCTTATCGCTGAGCGTGCCCATTATAAGCGTCGTGAGCACTGCAACAACTGAGCTCCACGCGACCATGCGCGAGATATCCCTTGAGTCGCCGCCGATATAGTTAAACAAAAAGGTGTTGAAATAGTTATTCTCAACCGCCCACGCGACCTGACCGATAAAGCCGAAGGTCACAAGGTTAAAAACAATGCGCTTGCCGAGCTTGTTGCTTATATCTGCCACTTATTTTTTGCCCCCTCTTTTTTTCTTGAGTTTATTAATCATGACCGCTGTCATAACGCTCACCGCCGCCGACGCCGCAACGCGGGAGGCGATGGTTATATTAATGCTTTGGCGGTCTGTTATACGCTTGAATATCGGCCCGAGGCATTCACATTTGAGTCCGAATTCCTTGAAATGCTTGAGCTCATGGGTAAAATTACGAGGGTTTCTTTCATCAATTGTGATTAGCCTCACGCAGCTGCGCGCGCCGTCCGTGTATGCGCGAAAGCCCGCGGTCTTGTGCTGAGCAAGCAATATGCCGTCAACATATCCGCTGAAATCATTCAGATGGTCATGCCCGAAAAATGCCGCTATAACATCGCCTGTTCGCTTCCAGCTTTCAAACTGACCGCTGTTATAATCCGGCGCGCAGGGGCCTTCACCCACATAGCCTGAAACGCCTTCGCGCGCAACATATCGCACTGCTCTTTTATGGCTGTGCCCACGAACAGAAACAGGAATCTGCCAGGGCATTGCCTTTTTTAGCAACCTGTATTCCTCGGGTACGGGAGTATGCTGAAAAACGAACGCAGGCATAGGCTCACCGCCGTTAATTGTCTTGAGTCTTGCCGCCTCGCGCTCATACCAGTCAATCTGATCCGCGTGAACCCAGTCATAATTTGAAATACCCTTGTTGTCGCAAACATTGTTTGAATCAATGAACCAAAGGTTAAAAACAGGCCTTGAACCATCGGAAGAATAAATCTGCTCGGTAAAATTCGCTTTGCCCGTAACCTCGGGCGGCGAATCATTGCGGATTATAACGCCGACCTCTTGATATGGCTTGACAAGCTCGGTGGCGTCACCATTGTCGTGCTCATGGTTTCCGAGAATGGCTGCCACAGGGATGCTTCGCCGCTTAATCGGCTCAATAATATCGCCGAGGAGCTTTTTGAACGCCTCGCGGTCATCGCCGCTGAAAATGGTACTAGTCGAGCAGTTATCGCCGAGCAAAACACATAAATCGGGCTTATACTCGTCAAGGGCGGCATTCATCATCTTGTGCATATCAAGGAATTTCAGCCTGCCCTCGTCGGTATAATCCTCCTTCTCGTGTAAATCACCGAAAAGGAGAATTTTGAATTTCCCGTCTGAACCAAACTTAAACATAATCTTACCTCTTTTATGCGTAGTTGACGGCGACCGCAAACAGCATAACAGCAACCGCCACAACACCCTCAAGCGCAAAAAGCTTCCATGAGAAACGAAGCCACTTGCCGTATGAAATGTTAACAAGACCAATCGCTATTATCATGATGCCGCTTGTGGGGTAAAGCAGGTTCGTAAAGCCGTCCGCAAGGCAAAATGAAACCACAACCGAGTTGCCCGAAATGCCCACGAGCTGTGAAAGCGGAGCGATTATCGGCATAATCAAAAAAGCTTTTGCGGTGCCGCTGCCGATAAAAAACTCAAGCACAACAACAAACAAAAACAGCATCAGAATTGCCGAGAACGGCGAAACGCCCTCAATGAGATTGTAAACGTAATTGAGGATGGTATGAATTATCATGCCCTCGTCAAGTATGTAGGTGATGGCAAGGATAAAGAAGATGAGCGGAATCGCGGGCGCGATTGTCTTAATTCCCCGCCAAAAGCCTCCTAACAGCTCCTTGCCGCGAAGCCCCGAGAACCTGCCTGCCGTAAGGCCGCCGATGGTGAACAGCAGCGCCATGCCCGGCATTGAAATCATACCCGACATATTCAGCACGAAGTCAAGAATTATGCAAACAATAACTCCGCAAAGGCACAGCACAAACGCGCGGGTTGCCTTTTTTACCTTGGGATCCGAGAGCATGCTGATACTGTCCTCAACATTAAATTTTTCTCGTAATTTAAGGTCGGTTTCATAGCTTAAGGATTTCTTGGGATTTTTCTCAATCTTTTTTGCATATACAACCAAAAACCCGACAAGCACAGCGTAAACGAGGGCGAAAATAATGATGCGAAGCCACAGCCCCGAAAAGACAGGTACGCCCGCGAGCTTTTGCACGGTGACAACGTTAAACGGGTTAAATGTCGCCGCGGTGAAGCCGAAAGCGATCGCCACAAGGCTGATGCCGAGACCCACGAATGAATCCCACCCGAGGGCGAGCGCGATCGCAACGGCTATCGGCACAAGGGTGACGGATTCCTCAAGTATACCCGAGGCGGAGCTTAACAGCATACAGATAAATACCATAATGCAAAGGAGGAAGTATTTTTTCTTCTCGAACTTCCTGATTATAACCGCCATTATGTATTTAAGTATTCCGCGCTCGTCAAGAATAAGGAAGGTGCCGCCGATAAGCACAATAAACAGGATTATCGCGATACCTGTTGTAACATTATCGGAGCCGAAAACAAGTATCAGAGAAAATAATATTTTCCAAATCGGCATCTTGTAATCAATGCTGTGATATGTGCCGTCAATTATCATGCCGCTGATATCCTTGACGGTTTCGTCGTTTTGCGGGATTGTGGAAGGAATCTGACCGACAACGGTAATATCGGTGTATTTACTGATTTCAGCGCAATATTCGCTGTAATTATAAGTTGCGCCGTCGCCGCTCTCATAAACGAATTCATCATCGGGTACGCAGACGACTCTGCCGTCCGCAAGTTGATAGCTGCCCGAAGGGTATACATAGTATTCGCCGCGGGGCATAACCTGAGTTAAGACGCCGGCAAAAATCATTATACCGACAAGCAAAGCGCAAATGCCGATTATGGTTTTTTTGTTTAAGCTGAGTCCCGAATTCTGCTGCGCGGGGGGTAAGGCGGATGTGGTTTCTGCGCTCATCGGTACTACTCCTTTCCTTCACCCTCAATTAAGTTTCTTTCCATATTCACGAGAAAATCCTGAATGTTGGTAACAAATCCCGTTACACTCAAGCTGCCGCGGTCGTGAAGCTTGTTAACGGCAAACTCCGAAATATCCACAACATAAAAATAAACTGGGCGAATTACGCCGTCAACCACCTGATACGAGGGCGTCATATTGCCGGTCGCGATGGTGTGAAGCTGGGTTGCAAGCGCAATCACGGTTGTCGCCTTACTTGTATATTTTCGCATTTCATTCTGCGACTGATAAACATCGGAAATAACGCCCGGCAGAGGACCGTCATCCCTTATCGAGCCTGCCAGCACAAACGGAACATCGTTTCTGACCAGCGCGCTGATAACGCCCGAATTGACATTATGATTTCTCACATAATCGGCTATTGAGCCCTCGCTTCGCACAAGATTAATAGTATGAAGATGATTGTAATGCCCGTTTTTCATCAGTTTTTTTGAATAAATATCCTGCCCCAGTCCCGTGTTAAACAGCGCCGCCTCCAAATCATGCGTCGCGAGCGCGTTGCCGGCGAAAAGGGCGTTGCAGTAGCCCTCCTCAATTAGGCGGCTCATGGCGTGGCGGGAATCATAATCAAAAACGCACGCGGGGCCGAGCACCCAGACAATATTCCCCTTCTCACGGTCATGGCGAAGAATATCGTAAAGGCAGTCATAATCACGCGAATATGACGATTCTCTTGACTTGCTTGACCTGAAAACGAAGGCCGAGCCTTTATCTTCATCCTCCGCCCGCGCTTCCTTTTCGAAGCCGTCGGCATGAACAAAGATACCCTGTGAGGCGTTATCCGTGCGGCTGACAACAACATCGTCGCCTTCCTTGATGTTTCGCATTTCAACCGCAAGCGGCTCACCGCCGCGGATAACCACAGAGCAATCCATTCGGCTTTTTTCTATCAGCTTCCACTGCCCGTTTATCTTTAAATATTCGGGGAAGATGGTTGTGGCATAAAAATCAAACGGAATGTATCCGTTTGACGCCTTTTCTGTTTTAACATCCGGTGATGATATAAACGGCTCCTTTGAGAAATCCGGCGGAATATACCGCGGCAGCTTGAACATCCCTTCGCACCCTTTCGTTCCATGCCATGAGGAAAATTATATTAAATAATAGTATATCAAATGTTACTGCTCTTTTTCAACATATTTTTTACGGCTGAGCGATTATTCATATCTGGGCAAATCAACAAGCGTAAATGTATGCTTGACCGCCGGCAGAAATTTTTCAAGAATATCAGAGGTTTTTATTTTGAGAGTAGAGGTGTTTTTGCACGGATGGCAGCCGATATATTCGTTATTTATCAGCTCTCTGTCAATAAGCAGGCGCACATTATTAACCTTATCAAACATAAGCCCGAGTACGCTCAGCGAACCCGGGACAATATTCACAAGCCGCTCCATTGTCTCGCCATCGGCAAACGAAAGGCGTGCGGAGCCGATTTGCTTTGATAAATCCTTGGTTTTGAAGGGCTTGTTGCCCGGCATAAGGAGCATATAAAACGAGGTCTTTTGACTGTTGCATAGCAGCAGGTTCTTGCATATTTCGCACCCTAAAACCTTCTCAACCTCAAGGCACGCTTCAATCGTGTCAGCCTGTCCATGATCCGCTCGGTAAAACTCTATGCCAAGCTCTGCGAGATTTTTATAGGTGAGCTGCTCAACCTCGGCTCTTTTGTCATTCGGCGCGCCGAAAAACAGCTCATTATTGACCTTAATACTCATTCAATTCACCTTTATTTTGAACTTTGCTAAATATAGTCGCTTTGTTACCTGTTATTTTCTATAACACTTTTAAGCTTAAGCGCAAATAAATAATTCTGCTCGTCCCTTCGCTTTGGGCTCCCCTTAAGCCGACCACCCGACATTCTGATTTTTTTGGATGTGTGCCGCTGATGCAGCAGAGCGTCCATGTTGCTTTCGTCATAGACCATGCCGTCTTGATTAATCGCCAACGCTCTTCTCGCAAGGCACATGGCGGCAAGCCCGTAATCCTGAGTGACAACAATGTCGCCGTCTTTAATCATATTTACAATTCGAAAATCTGCGCTGTCCGCACCTTTAGAAACGATTATCGTTTCGGCTCCCTCGCGGCTGAATTCGTGAGAGGTGTCGCAGATAATGATACATTCGATTTTATTAATCCTTGCCGCGGCGATGGCTTCATCCACAACGGGACAGCCGTCGGCATCAATGAGAATCCGCATTTTATCAATCCTTTTGCTGATTATTGCACACGAAACACATATCATCAATATGTAGAGCTCTCGGTTTCGCGGGGGCTGAAGCTTTCAGTTTCACGAAGGCTGAACTCAACCGCCGAGTCCGGCACGGCGCGCTTGCTTTCAACCGAAAAATATGCCGCTCCGTCCGTTACGATAAGCGCGTAGCGGTACCACTGCGTATCGTGGTAAGCCGTGTTTCCTTTCGGCAGCTCTTTGGCAAACCCGAGCGCCTTGGCGATTTCAGCGTAGCTTTCGCTGTCCTCCTGCGCGAAAATTTCAACGCAGCCGTCACAGGCGGTCAAGAAATCCGCGGCAGCGGTTTCCCTTGGTTCACCGTCGGTGAAATCAACGCTCGCCGAAACGCTTATCACGTTACCGCCCTCATCGGTGCGCATCCCGAGCAGTATCTGCGTGCCCGCTTCGCTCTTGGCAAAGCAAAGAGCCTTGTTTTCGTCAAAAAGCGTTTCCTGCCGCGCCGCCGTGAAGCCGCTGTATTCGCAAAAACGCTCGGCAAATATCGCCGGGTTCATTGTATCCTGCATGGTACAGGCGCCTAAAAACACGGTGGTCAAAAGCAGCAGGGGAACAAAAAATTTGCGCATAGTAAAAGCCTCCGATTCATAAAGTCATATAATGTATATTCGATTATGAATCTTTGGCTGCTTGTATTATAGTAAAATTAACATTATGTTCATATCCTGAATGTTAATCATCATATATCCAATATTTTCGCGAGAGTTCCGCCGAGTATCTTTGCTTTACATTCATCGGTCAAATTTAAACGCTTGATTCGGTCAATATCCCACCTGATGGTATCAACATCGCGAAACGGGAAATCGATGCCGAAAATGCTTCTGTTCTCCCCCGTCTGCAAAATAACCGTTTCAAGCTGTTCATCCGTGAGCGACCAGGCTGTGGCGCCTTTTCGGTTGTCGATACTTGTCCACCCCGCATAAACCGTGTCGCGCTCGCCGCGTGAGTTATTGCACATAACGGCAAGAGCCTCTTTGAAAAAGTGATAGCCGCCGATATGCTCCATGCTCAAGCGCAGATTTGGGAAATTCCACGCAACCTCATCAAAAAGAAGCACGCGGTTATCACGAAGGCGGTGCCAGTGCATACCCGAGTGAAACGAGATAAACAAATCAAGCTCCTGCGCGCGCTCATATACCTTAAACGCCGCGTCGCCGTCAATAACGAATTCCTGATAAGGGGGATGCAGCTTGATACCCTTAAAGCCTAGTTCGGCAATTTTATCAACCTGACCGCGGATATCGTCAGCTTCAAAATCTACCGTGCCGAAGCCGTAAAGGTCAGAGCTGCCTTTGATTTCGTTTGCAAGCCAATCATTCGGGTCATCCTCTCTGCCGCAGGAAACGAATTTATCCTTAAACGGCGCGAAGCACACCGCTTTATCGATTTCGCAGGAGTCCATGAGCTCCTTAAGCTTGTCAACTGTGCCGCTCGGCTTAACATCGGCAGGTGAAACATGAGCGTGGTTAGCAATAATCATTTTTATCCGTCCTTCTCCTAATCGGTGATTTCTTCTTTTGTATAAGGAAATTCAGAGTAAACCTCAAATTTTTTCATCCGCATCCAAAGCGAGGCGTCAACAAGTACCGTGAAGCCGCACCCGTTGGGGCATAACCACTCATGCATAGGCAACTCCGGTATTCCGTAAGATGTAAGCAGCGTCATAATAACGCCGCCGTGGGTTACAATTGCCGCCGAGTGCGTGCCTGTTTTCATCAGCCCCTCGCAGACCTTCTCAAAGGTGGTGCAAACGCGCTTTGCAAAGGCATCGCTGCCTTCGCCAAACGGCGGTGCGACACCCTTCTCGCCCGCGAGCCAGCGTGGAAAAAGCGGCTGATTTTTAAGCTCTTCGGCGGTTTTATTCTCGAAGGCACCGAAATTGCACTCAATAAAACCGTCAATTGTGATAACGTTGTTGTCGGGGTAAAGAACCTCGGCGGTTTTTTTGCAGCGGCTCAGCGGACTTGAAAACAACGCCTCAACAGGCGGAAAAACCATATCTTTTTTTAACTGCATGAGCTGGATTATGCTTTGCTCTGCTGCGGGCGCATCGGTATGACCGACATATCTGCCCTCCAGATTTTCTGCCGAGGCGGCGTTCCTGATTAAATGAATTATGTAGCTTTTCATTTGCCCTCCGAAAAAAAATCCTAAAATTTTGAAAATTTTTGTATGAAATGTCAGTATACAAAAGAGTGTTCAATGAGTATAATTAATTTATACAAACTGTATAAATTTTTGTTTTGAATTATACAAATTCCATTATAAGGGGTGTTGGCTTTGGTTGAAAAAGGCTTCCCTGTTATCCTTTGCGAGCTTCGCAAGGAGAAGGGTGTCAGCCAAAAGAAGGCTGCCGATGAGCTTGGTATTTCGCAGGCGCTGCTTTCGCATTACGAAAAGGGTATACGCGAATGCGGTCAGGATTTTTTATTGCGCGCGGCCGATTACTACAATGTAACATGCGACTATCTTCTTGGGCGAAGCTCAAGCAAAAGCGGATTTAATGAGTATTATAAAGCAGAAAACGCTTTGCCTACTGATAACACATTTTCGGATATTACTCTGCTCAGGGCGACAGTGTTGCTGATTGAGAAGCTTGCCAACACGCAGCCCTGCAACAGCGTTGATTACACAATGTATCTCGGCATCGAGGTATACCGCCTGCTGCTGAACCTTGCTTCGATTGGCTGCATACCAAAAAGCTGGGTTGCCGATAATGACTTCAAATGCTTGAGTCCGATCTTTTTAGGCATTATTAATTCGGCTTGCTCGACGCTTGCTTACACAGGCAAATGCAAGCATATTGATGATGGCGAGCCTGTGCCGCCTTGTATTAAAACCCTCTCGTCTGTTGCGTATGATTATATCATAAGAACCGTTGCGCAGGACGCATCAATATATCACGGAAAATAGAAGAGCAGCAAAATAAGCTTCGCTTTTTGAGCGAAGCTTTTTTCTTTTACATTGATTTGTAAAGATTTATGTATTCGTTGGCGCTGCGGCCCCAGCCGTTATCACATTCAAGAGCTCGAACAACAAGCTTATTCCATCCGTTTGTATCACCGTAGGCCTTAAGTGCGCGATGAATAGCGTCAAGCATATCGAAGGCGTTGTAGGTTTTGAATGTGAAGCCATTGCCTGTGCCGCTGCCGCTGTCGGTTATTGTATCCTTTAAACCGCCGGTCTCGCGCACTATCGGAATCGCGCCGTAGCGAAGCGCGACCATCTGCGAAAGCCCGCACGGCTCGCTCTTTGAGGGCATAAGGAACATATCGCAGCCGGCGTAAATCTTACGAGCGAGGTCAGGCACAAACCCGAGGCGAATTGCGACCTTGTCGGGAAAATCAGAGGCAAGAATCCTGAACATATTCTCATATTCCGCGTCGCCCGAGCCGAGAACAACCAGCTGCATATCGGTTGAGCCCACAAGCTCCCAAATGACACGCTTGATAAGGTCCAGACCCTTGTGTGAAACAAGGCGGGATACGATGCCTATCATGGGGGCGTCCGCCCTCTTGGGCAAGCCAAGAAGCTCCTGAAGAGCAAGCTTGTTATCAGCCTTGCCGTTTGGCTGCGCCGCTGAATAATTCACGAAAATATCCGTATCGGTTTCGGGATCATAGTTTTTGGTGTCTATTCCGTTGAGTATACCGCTCAGCTTAAATCTGCGCTGCTGCAAAAGCGGATGCAGGCCGTGGCTGAACCACGGGTCAAGAATCTCGTTGGCATAGGTGGAGCTGACGGTGGTTACCTTGTTTGCGCATTCAATCGCGCCCTTCATCAAATTGACAGCTTTATCAAATTCGAGCAGATGAGCGCATTCCTCGCCAAGGCCGAAAACATCACCGAGAATCTCCTTGCCGTAAACGCCCTGATACTGAATATTGTGAATGGTGAAAACGGTTTTAATGCCCGTGTAGCCTTCACGGTTTGCGTATAATGTGGAATAATAAACAGGTATAAGCGCCGTTTGCCAATCGTTGCAATGTAAGATGTCAGGCTTGAAATCAATATAGGGCAAAATCTCAAGCACGGCTCTTGAAAAAAAGGCAAAGCGCTCCGCATCGTCATAGTGGCCGTAAATCGCGCCGCGTTTGAAGTAATACTCATTATCAAGCAAATAATAGATTACTCCGTTTGCCTTTGCCTCGTAAATTCCGCAATACTGCCTGCGCCAGGAGACGGGAACCATAATGCTTGTAATAAAGCGCATTGAGGAACGCATTTCTTCGCTCACACATTCATATAGCGGCATTACCACACGGCAACCTACCCGCCTTGCTCGCAGCGCTGCGGGCAGTGAACCGGCAACATCGGCAAGCCCTCCGCTTGCAACAAACGGAAGCGCCTCACTTGCGGCGTAAAGAACTTTCAACGCTTTCACCCTTTCAATTCAATTGTTGACTATTGGAAAATTATTGTAGTGTATAATTTGCCGTTGGTTTTAACCACGGCAACGCCGATTTTGGTGTAATCGGCATTCATTGCCACCGTTTTGCCTATATTGCCGCCCATAACCGCCGTGGCAACATTAGTACCGTCAACATTCAGCAGGCTGTAAACATCGCCGCTAGTGCCCCCCGCCCCTTCGAAATCGGGGTATGCCTTTTGCATACTGTTGACATACGCGGTTGCTTTAAGACCCGTGCTTACTTTAAGAGAGCCGAGTCCCGCGGCCGTGCGCGCTTCGTTAATGGAAGATATTATATTATCCTCGGTACTGCCATCACGGGTGGAAGGGAAGGTTATTTCCGGTATCAGCGTTCTTTTTTCGCTGGTTGTAACCTCGGGAGTACTCGGTACCTTCGTGGTGGTCGGATTTATAACAACGACACTTGTCACGGGTGTACCGTCAGGATTAGTCAAAGGCACGCCTGATGCGTCCGTCATTTTAACAACGTTTGTTTTCTGAACATACGCCGTAGTTTTCGGCGGTTCGGTGACATACTTCGTTTCAATAATAACCTCAATTACTGGGTTGCCGTTTGCGTCAAGAACATTGTTGCCGAACTCATCAAGAGCGTAGCGCGTGTATGAATACTCAACAAACGGGCGCGTCGTTTCACCCCGCTTCGTGCTACGCGGCACGGTGCTGGGATATACAAAAATTGAGGATACCTTGGGCCTCACATATGATGTGAGCATGGTGTAATATTCAATATCGCCATCCTCGTTTAACTCGCTCATATACACAACTGAGGTTTCTATCACGGTCTCAGGCACGGTGGTGGCCGTGGATGTGGCGTCACCGCCCCCAAGCACATTGGTTTTAAGCAAAACGACAATTACAAGCATAACGGCTGTCACGGCTACCATTGCGGTAACAATATTCCTTTTGGACATTGCCGGGTTCACTCCTTTAAATCCTCGGATTAAATCAGATAATCTTGCCCTTGCTTACATAGACCGGGAAATTCTCCGCCCCGCAGAGTTTTTTGCCCGGCTTGAGGGCGGCGCCCTTGTCCATAATTACGCATTCAACCTCGCATTCCTCGCCGATGTAGGAATCCTGCATAATAATTGAATTCTTGACCTTTGCGCCCTTGCTTATTCGAACATCGCGGAACAAAATGCTGTTTTCGACCTCTCCGTCGATAATGCAGCCGTCAGCGATAAGGCTGTTTTTGGTTTTTGCCGTAATGCCGTAAAGCGAAGGCATTCCGTCGCGCTCCTTGGTATAGATGGGAGAATCCTTGTTAAAAAGCTCCGAGGCGTTCTCTTTTTTGAGCATCTCCATACTGATGTCATAATAGCTTTGAAGTGAATCCACAGTGCGTGCAAAGCCACTGAGCTCGTAGCCGTAAATACTAAGCTTATCCCTGCGGTTTTGTAAAATTGTTTTAAAATCGTCAATACCCTCGTTATGTGCCTCATGTAACAGGCGCTCCATAATCCCGCGTGTCGTAATAAGCATACTGAGCGAATGATTCACGGGTTTATTATGATTTGAGATAAAATTGGTGCCTGTTACCCTGCCGTCCGCATTAAGGTCGAGCGCGATTGCGCTTTCAAGGTGTGGCGGAATGCCGTTGCGGTAAACGATTGTAACATCCGCGTTCTTAGCAATATGCGCCCTGAGTAAATCATCATAATTAATGTTGCATATGACATTACAGTCGCAAATAAGTACATAGTCCTTGTTTGAGCCGTCAATGAAGCCTATGCTGCCGTATAGCGAGTCGGCCTTGCCACTGAACATACCTGTTTCAGGCGTGTTAAACGGCGGAAGAATTGTCATGCCTTCCCTTTTGCGTGATAAATCCCATGGCTTACCGGTACCCACATGGTCCATAAGAGAGTGGTAGTTGGTCTTTGTTATTATACCGACTGTTGTTATACCTGAATTAACCATATTTGAAAGCGGAAAGTCAATGAGCCTGTATCGCCCGCAAAAGGGCACCGAGCCCATGGTGCGAAGGGCGGTAATCTCGGGCAGTGCGTCGTCATAAGCATTGGAATAAATTATTCCCAAAACATCTTTAGCCGCCATTTTTAAGCTCCTCCCACATCGGAATCAACCATTTCCTTAGATTTTACCTTTTCATTTTTACCCACATGAACTCCATTGCCCACAACGGCAACGCCCCAGTCATCACGGTTAGGAACATTCTCGGGGCATTCGCCCACAACAGCGCCCTCATCGATTACCGCGTTCTCGGCAACAATCGCGTACTGAACAACCGCGCCCTTTTTAATGACAGTGCCCGGCATAACAATCGAGTAGCGCACCTCGGCGCCCTCCTCAACGGTAACATCTGCAAACAGAACCGAGTAATCAATGTTGCCGTCTATGTAGCAGCCTTCGGTTACCATTGAATTCTCAACGCTTGCGTTATTGCCCACATAGTGAGGCGGCAGGGAGGGAGCTTTTGAATAAATACGCCATGAGTTATCGTTAAGACTGATGTTGACCGTCGGGTTGAGAAGGTCAAGATTCGCGTCCCAAAGGCTGTCTATTGTACCCACATCCTTCCAGTAGCCGTCGAAGGGGTAGGCAAAAAGCCTCTCCTTTGCCTTATGCATCGCGGGGATAAGGTCGTGACCGAAATCCTTGCCCGAGTCGGGATTGTTTTCATCAGAGATAAGGTATTGGCGAAGCTTTGACCATGTGAAAACATAAACGCCCATTGACGCCTTGTTGCTGCGAGGGTTCTTGGGCTTCTCCTCAAATTCGCAGATTGAGCCGTCGTCATTAACAATCATCAGTCCGAAGCGCGACGCCTCTTCCCACGGCACCTCAAGCATTGCAATGGTGCAGTCCGCCTGCTTTTCTTTGTGATAAGAAAGCATTTTCTCATAGTCCATTTTATATATATGGTCACCCGAAAGGATGAGAACATATTCAGGACTGTAACGGTCAATAAAATTGATGTTCTGATAAATTGCATTCGCGGTGTTTTTATACCACGCGGTGCCCTTTATCTGCTGATAGGGCGAGAGAATGTGAACGCCTCCGTTTGCCCTGTCAAGATCCCAAGGCTGACCGTTGCCTATGTAATCGTTAAGCTCCAGCGGCTGATACTGAGTGAGCACGCCGACGGTATATATACCCGAGTTCACACAGTTAGAAAGCGGAAAGTCGATTATTCTGTATTTGCCCCCGAAGGGTACGGCGGGCTTGGCGACATTCTTTGTTAGTATTCCCAGTCTGCTGCCCTGGCCGCCTGCAAGCAGCATGGCAATGCATTCTGTTTTACGAGCCATAATTATTCCTCCGTTCCGTGTTTTTGTCTGAATCCGTTTGAGATTTTTTGCGGGAGGTGTTTTTAAGATACAGTGTTGAAAGACTTGCCAAATCAAGCTCAATGCTGTATTCCTTGCCATGCGAGGGAATTGCCTTTGCCTTGACCGGCTGCGATGTGGCTCTGCCGCTGCCGCCGAACTGCGGCAAATCCGAGCTTAAAACCACGCGGTAGGTCCCGGGGCTGTTCACACCGATTCGGTAATTAATGCGGTCAACATTAGTAAAATTGCATACGGCTATAATCTCGTTTTGCTCTTTATCACGCCGTGAGAAAGCAACAACGGAGTTTGCGCTGTCATCGCTCACGAGCCATGAAAAGCCGTCCCAATCATAGTCGATTTCCCACAGCGGAGAATTTGATACATAGAATTTATTCAGCTCGCGCACATAGTCGCGCAAATTGCGGTGAGCCTCATAATCAAGTAAAAGCCAATCTAACTGCTGCTTATAATTCCATTCGATAACCTGCCCGAACTCACAACCCATAAACAGCAATTTCTTGCCCGGATGCGCCATCATATAACCGAGGAACGAACGCACACCCGCGAATTTTTCCTCATAAGTACCCGGCATTTTGCCGAATAGCGAGCATTTCCCGTGTACCACCTCATCGTGCGAGATGGGCAGCACGAAATTCTCGGAAAAAGCATAAAATAGTGAAAAGGTCAGACAGTCATGGTTGAACTTTCTGAAAATCCCGTCAAGTGAAAAATATCGCAGGCAATCGTTCATCCAGCCCATATTCCACTTAAAGTTGAAGCCCAGACCGCCTGAATAGGTCGGCTTTGACACAAGCGGCCACGCGGTGCTTTCCTCAGCAATCATCATAACATCGCTGTGCTCGCGAAAGATGCTTTCGTTAAGCTTTTGTAAAAATGCGACCGCCTCAATATTTTCGCGCCCGCCGTTTACATTCGGCTGCCACTGCCCGTGCTCTCTGCCGTAATCAAGGTAAAGCATTGAGGCAACGGCGTCGACGCGAAGACCGTCAATATGATATTTATCAAGCCAAAACATCGCACTTGAAACAAGGAAGCTCTGCACCTCGGTTTTGCCGTAATCAAAAACCCGGGTACCCCATTGCAAATGCTCGCCCTTGAGGGGGCCGGCATACTCATAGCAGGGGCCACCGTCAAATTCATAAAGGCCGAACGCATCCTTAGGGAAATGCGCGGGCACCCAGTCAAGGATAACGCCTATACCGGCGTTATGGGCGCAGTCAACAAAATAGGCAAAATCCTCGGGAGTCCCGTAGCGTGAGGTGGGGGCAAAATAGCCCGTAACCTGATAGCCCCATGAGCCGTCAAACGGATGCTCCATGACGGGCATCAGCTCTAAATGTGTGTAGCCCATTTCGCTCGCGTACGGCACAAGCCTCTCGGCAAGATCTCTGTAGGAGAGCGGATTACCGTCTTCATAAATCTGCCATGAACCTAAATGTACCTCATAAATATTAACCGGGCTTGAATAAACTTTTGTTTTTTTCCGTTTTTCCAGCCAAGCCTCATCGCTCCACTTGAAAGAGTCGATTTCATAATATTTTGAGGCTGTACCCGGTCTTGTCTCGGCATGGAAGGCATACGGGTCGCTTTTATAAATAACTTTTCCACTCGCTGTTTTGATTAAGTACTTGTAGGAGTCAAAAATTTTGACGTTCTCGACCGTACCCTCCCAAAGACCTGCGCTGCTGATTCTAACGAGAGGATTCCCATCCTGCCAAGCGTTAAAATCACCTGTAACGCTCACGGACTTTGCGTTTGGAGCCCATACTCTGAAGATAACTGAGCCGTCATCGGCACGGTGAGCGCCAAGATATTCGTACGCTTTCGCATTTGTTCCCTCGTGAAAAAGATAGAGCGGAATGTTGTTTTTTTGCTTTGCCAAATAGGCTCCCTCCAGTTCATTGCCGCAATAAGCGGAAATCCGTCCATACTTGTGCATTATTAATTATAACATATAATAAGCGTTTTTCAAGTGTCAATATATCAAAATATGTGTGTATTCGCTTTGCCTTACTGCTCAAAAAGGTTACAATAATGTCACTCTCATTGACAAAAGTCGTCAGTTTTGTTATTATTGCTATGTTATTGTCAGTTAACTCTATCTTAAGGAGTGCCTTTTCAATGATAAGTACAGATAACCTTTGCATGAGTTGCATGAGAGATATCGGCAACGAAAAGCAATGCCCGCACTGCGGTTATCACGTTGACTCCCCGCAAATTTCTCCTTACCTTCCCGTTCGCACAGTGGTCGCGAACCGATACCTTGTCGGCAAGCTGCTGTCATATAATGGTGAGGGAGCAACATATATAGGGTGGGATTTATTCGAAAAGCATCCGATTAATATCCGCGAGTTTATCCCCGATTCAATTTCAATAAGAACCACAAATGACCTGACGCTCAAAATTATGGTGGGCAGCGAGGTCAGTTTCAGTGACTTCAACCAGAGCTTTCTTGAGCTTTGGAATAAGCTTGCGCGTCTGCGCGGGCTTTCGGCGCTTATCAGCGTCACCGATGTTGTTGAGGACTACGGCACCTCATACGCCATTTATGACTATGTCGAGGGTATCACAATGCGCGAGTACCTGCTCGGCAGCAAAACAGGCTATATCCCATGGGAAAAGGCGCGCCAGCTTCTTATGCCCATTCTTTCAACGCTCGGCACGCTCCACTCGGCGGGAATAATTCACCGCGGCATTTCGCCCACAACCCTTATTATAGGCACAGACGGCAAGGTGCGCATAACCGGCTTTTGCGTCTGGCAGGCGCGAACCGCCCGAGGCGAGCTTAACGCACAGCTATTCCCCGGCTACGCCGCTATCGAGCAATACGGCTTCGAGGGTCAGCAGGGCGCGTGGACCGATATCTACTCCTTCGGCGCTGTGCTTTACCGCGCGCTGATAGGCAGTGACCCGATAGAAGCGACTCAAAGGGTTACAAACGACAGGCTCATGGTGCCCGGTAAATTTGCCGAGCAGCTACCCGCCTATGTAATTAACGGTCTGATAAACGCGCTTCAGATTTTACCGGAGGACAGGACCAGAACCGTTGAGCAGCTTCGCGCGGAGCTCTCCGCTTCACCCGTCGCGGCGGCGGCAAGCGAGCAATTCACCCAGCACCGCCCGGCAATGGTTGCCCCGTCAAGCACGGGTAAAATCCCGTCTAACAGTACTCCCGAGCCTTCCGCGCCGATGGCTAAAAAGAAGAGCGATAAATCCGTTACCATCCTCGCCGCCGTTATCAGCGTTGTTGGCGGTCTGCTGATTTTTCTGGTCTTGGCGCTCACCGTTTTCCGCGATGAGTTTGGCATATTCCCCAAAAAAGACACATCCGTTTCCGCGGCAAGCTCCACCGCCGCTCAATCGGTTCAGACACCTAATTTTGTAGGCAAGGGTTACTACGATATTGAGAACAATCCGGTTTTTACCCAGCATTTCACCTTTGCCGCAGTTTATGAATACGATGAAACCGTTGCGGCGGACTATATAATAGGTCAGGATATCGCGGCAGGCACGCTTGTTCCGTCAGGAACAAAAATTACCCTTACCGTCAGCAAGGGTATTAAAGAAACTCCCTTGCCCGATGTTCGCGGACTTACCTATGAGGAGGCCGAGAAGCGCTTGCAGGACCTCGGATTCACCTGTGTCAAGGATGAAATTACCGAAGCGCCGGACGGCAATTACTTGCCCGGGCAGGTTGTCAGCGTCAGCGGCATTACCGATAAGCTTTACCCTGATGGCTACACCTTCACATTAAAGGTGCTTGTCGCTGAGCCCGAAACCGATATCTACGGCTACCCGGTTGAAACCACCACCGTGAGGGTGACCTACACTCTGCCGCCTACTCAGGCGCCGACAACCATTCAATAACAAACAAAAACTCGACCTGTTTCGGTCGAGTTT
>CAYUXK010000007.1:0-57284 GCA_964448835.1 uncultured Clostridium sp.
GGTCCGAGTGGCGAGACTTGAACTCACGGCCTCTTGACCCCCAGTCAAGCGCGCTCCCAACTGCGCCACACCCGGATAACGCACTAAATGATAACACAGTTTATTAATTTTGGCAAGAGGTAATGTCAAACTTTTTTTCAAAAAAATTTTTATGTATTCAAAAATGAGTATTAGTGAGCATATGGGAGAAAACAGAAGTAAGCGCGAGCATTTCGTGAATTTATTTTGATTTACCTTGACTTTCTTGTGATTTTTACAAAAAAATTGTTGACATTTAGGGGTTTTCGCTCTATATTAATATTTACTATTACATTATACCGAGCTGATTTCATTTCTACGGTATCCGAGAGGGGCTGCATAATTGGAAAAAAATGTTATTATTGATTTAAAAAACATTTCCGTGTTTTTCGGGGATAATCAGATTCTCAAAAACATCAACCTTTATATAAGGGACAAAGAGTTTATAACTCTGCTTGGTCCCTCAGGCTGCGGCAAAACGACGACTCTGCGTATTATTGCCGGCTTTATTGAGCCAAATGAAGGCGATGTTATTTTTGGTGATAAAAAAATCAATGGTGTGCCGCCTCACAAGAGGAAGGTTAACACCATTTTTCAGCGTTACGCGCTTTTTCCTCACCTAAATGTATACGAAAATGTAGCTTTCGGTCTGCGAATCAGAAAGCTGCCAGAGAAGCAGATTAAGCAAACAGTTGAGGAAATGCTTGCTCTTGTGAATCTCAAGGGCTTTGATAAGCGTAATATAAATTCACTTTCAGGCGGTCAGCAGCAGCGTGTTGCGATCGCCCGCGCTCTTGCGGTAAAGCCCCGTGTACTGCTGCTCGATGAGCCGCTCGGCGCGCTTGATCTTAAGCTTCGCAAGGATATGCAGGCGGAGCTTAAGGATATTCAGCATCGCCTGGGGATAACCTTTATTTATGTTACCCACGACCAGGAGGAAGCTCTCTCAATGAGCGATACCATCGTTGTTATGGATAACGGCATAATCCAGCAAATCGGCACACCGCAGGATATTTATAATGAGCCTAAAAACGCCTTTGTTGCGGATTTTATCGGAGAGAGCAATATTGTTGACGGCATTATGAGAAATGACAAGCTTGTCAGCTTCTCGGGGCATACATTTAATTGCCTTGACTCAGGCTTTGCCAAGGATGAGCCTGTTGATGTTGTTGTTCGCCCCGAGGATGTGGATGTTGTTCCCGCCGCGAAAGGTATGCTCCACGGCACCGTGACATCCTCGGTTTTTAAGGGCGTTCATTTTGAAATGATTGTCGATATCGGCGGCTTTAAATGGATGATACAGTCAACCGATTACCAAGCGGTAGGCGATCATATAGGTCTATATATCGAGCCTGATGCGATTCATATAATGAAAAAGTCGGAATACTCCGGTGTGTTCGGCGATTACAGCTCCTTCAGCGAGGAATTTGACGAGTTGTCAAACGCCCAAATCGTTGAAACAGAAGATATAGATGAGGAGGGAGAGTAATGGAAACCCGAAGCTCCCTCAAGACAAAGCTTTTCGCGTCACCCTATATTCTGTGGTCGGCGATTTTTATCATAGCTCCGCTTTTCTTTGTGATATTTTATTCCTTCACAAACGCCGACGGCGCGTTTACATTTGATAATATCATGGAGCTGAGCAAATATTCCACCACCTTTTTGCGCTCGATTTGGTTCGGCATTGTTGCAACGATTATTTGCCTTGTGATAGCCTATCCGCTTGCCTATATTATTTCGCAAAAGAGCGAAAACGCCCAGCGCACAATGGTTATGCTGATAATGCTGCCGATGTGGATGAATTTTTTAATCCGCACATATTCGTGGATGGCGCTTTTGCAGGATACGGGCATAATTAACTCGCTGCTCTCAAAAATAGGTATCGAGCCCATCCACATGATTAACACATCGGGCGCGGTCATTTTGGGCATGGTTTATAACTTTTTGCCCTTTATGATACTTCCCATTTATTCGGTTATGGCGAAGCTTGACCACAGCCTTGTCGAGGCGGCGCAGGATTTGGGCGGCAACAGGCTTGTTGTTATTCAGAAATGTATTATGCCCATGAGCCTGCCCGGCGTTGTTTCGGGCGTTACGATGGTTTTTGTGCCGAGCGTGAGTACCTTCTATATTTCTCAAAAACTCGGCGGCGGCTCCTTTGACCTTATCGGCGATGTAATTGAGCGCCAGTTTCAGCAGGCCTACAATTACAATCTCGGCGCGGCGCTGTCGCTTGTGCTGATGGTTCTTATTCTGCTTAGTATGGCCTTCCTCAACCGTTACACAAATGACGAGGAGGGTATGGTGATATGAAGCTTGCCTCCCGTTTTTACACATTCCTTGTTTTTTTCTTTCTCTATATGCCAATAATAATACTGCTTATTTATTCATTTAACGCCTCAAGCAGTACCTCGGTTTTTTCGGGCTTTTCGCTTCGATGGTATCAATCGCTCTTTCAAGACGGCTCAACGCTTCGCGCGCTCTATAACACCCTTATTCTCGCTGTCAGCTCTGCCGCGGTTTCAACGGTTCTCGGTACGGCGGCGGCAGTTGGTATTGATAAGTACAGAAGCGGTTGGTTTCGCTCGAGCGTTATGGCGGTTACCAATATACCGATGATGAATCCCGAGATTGTAACCGGTATTTCAATGATGCTGCTGTTTGTTTTTGTCGGCAGGTTAGTTAACGCGCAGGGTGTCCTGGGCTTTGGTACTCTGCTTATCGCTCATGTCACATTTAACCTGCCTTATGTTATTCTTTCAGTTTTACCGAAGCTTCGCCAAACCGACAGGAACCTTGCCGAGGCGGCGCAGGATTTAGGCTGCAAACCGCTGGCATCTTTTTTTAAGGTTGTTTTACCGTCAATTCTGCCGGGCATAATAACAGGTATGATAATGGCATTCACGCTTTCGCTCGATGATTTCATCATCAGCTATTTTACAAGCGGACCGGGCTTTCAAACCCTGCCAATCGCGATATTCTCAATGACAAAAAAGCGTGTTAAGCCTGATATGTACGCGCTTTCAGCGCTGATTTTTGTAAGTATACTTCTTCTTTTAATTCTCACAAATGTGGCTCAGGCGCGTGACGAAAAGAAGAACAGAAATAAACAGATTTAACGAAAGAGTGATTTCATATGAAAAAGTTTGTATGTTTGCTCCTAATGGCGGTCATTTCATCGCTTCCCGTTATTGCCGCCTCTGCAGCGAGCGATTTCGAAATTGCCGATCTGAAAGGGACAAAGCTGTATGTTTACAACTGGGGTGAATATATTTCCGACGGTGAGGACGGAACCCTTGATATTAATGCGGCGTTTGAGAAAAAGTACGGTATTGATGTTGTTTACGACACCTACGATAATAACGAGGTCATGTATACAAAGCTTAACGGCGGCGGCGTGACCTATGATGTCGTTATCCCCTCGGATTATATGGTTGAGCGAATGATAAGAGAGGGTATGCTCGCTAAAATCGACTACAGCAATATCCCGAATTATAAAAACATTGATGATAAGTACAAGGGGCTTGCCTATGACCCCACCAATGAATACTCGGTGCCATACAGCGTCGGCATGGTCGGCCTTATCTACAACACCAAAATGGTGACTGAGGCCCCCACAAGCTGGAACGCTCTCTGGGATGAAAACTACAAGGGCAAAATTCTTATGTTTAATAACCCACGCGACGCTTTTGCGATAGCTCAGAGCCTGCTCGGCATCGATTATAACACCGAGGCGCAGGAGGGCTGGAATGCGGCAGCCAACAAGCTCAAGGAACAAAAGAAGGTTTCGCCTTCATATGTTAACGACGAGGTCTTTCTTAAAATGGAATCGGGCGAAGCGGCGCTTGCCCCTTATTATGCCGGAGACTACTACTCGATGCTCGAGAATAACCCCGACCTTGCTTTTGTTTATCCCAAAGAGGGAGTCAACTTCTTTGTCGACGCATTGTGCGTTCTTAAGAATGCTCAAAACAAGCTCGCGGCAGAGCTTTATATCAACTTTTTGCTTGAGCCCGATGTCGCGCTTGCAAACGCCGAGTATATCTGCTACGCAAGCCCGAACACCGCAGTAGTGAGTAACCCTGAATACTCCTTCTATGGCGACGATATTCTTTACCCTGCGGAAGGCAAATTTAAAACTCAGGTTTTCACAAACCTTTCGACCGAAACCCTCAACTATATGAGCTCACTTTGGGAGGATGTCAAGAGCTACTCTCCCGACCAGAATGAGGGCGAAACCGCCACAAAGGCGAATGACGCCGGCGGTTCTTCCGCGCCTTATATTGCGGGAATCTCTGCTTTCGTTGGGGTCTGCATTATCTTCATCGTTTACAGAGCAGTTATCAAAAAACGCAGAGAAAACGCGTAAAAACTATTATTTTGCAGAGGCGAGTTATCGCCTCTGCTTTTTTGATGAAAAGATTAGCATTATTTCACAAAAAGATTGAAACAGGTTGAAACATATGGTATATTATTAATCAAAGAGTATGTTTCCCCCCCCCCGCAACAAATATCAGAAGGAGGAAATTCAGTGGCAGAAACTAATAACGCAGTCAGCGACAGCTCTGACGAAATCGTAATCGACTATGCTCACGGAGCGAAAAACCCGATGCTCAGAAACAGGTACTATGTTGGTCATAAGGAACGCATCGGGTATCTTTTAAACGATGTTTCCGCTTCCTTCAACATCAGCAGCTTTAATGAACGGTTCATTTATGATGTTGTCGGAATTGACTTTAATTTTCTCGCGGCGTTCACCTTCTTCGCCGGACTTTGGGATACATTTAACGATACCTTTATCGGCGTTATTGTTGACCGAACCCGCACCCGCTGGGGCAAATTCAAGCCGTACATTCTTCTCGGCAAAATTCCGCTTTCAATTTTCGGACTTTGGTATTGGTTTTTGCCAGTTCTTTTTGCCGACACATCCGGAACATATTTGCCAAAGTTTATTTTTTATGTTGTGTTTTCGGTTATTGGCGAAACCGCAGGTACCTTTACCTCGGCCGCCGGCGGAGGCTTTATGAGCACCATAACGCCAAACCCCGGCGAGAGGGTTGGGCTGATAACAATGGCGAACCTTGTTTCAGGCCTTGTCGGCGAGAAGCTGCCGGAGCTTTCCTTCCAGATTTTCTATGACCTTATCAACAACGGTAAGATTGATATGCAGCTGAGTAAGCTCTTTATGATTTTCGGCATTGGCACTGCCATTGTTTCATGCGCGCTGTCCTTCTTCTTTATTTGCGTAACCAAGGAAAGAGTTATGCAAACCATCGAGAAGCCGAACATTATGCAGGGAGTTCGGGCGATAATCAATAACCGTCCGATTCTTATGATAGTTCTTTCGGACTTTTTAGGCGGCTTCAGCGTTAGCAAGAGCAGAAACAACTACTACATTGATGTTCTCGGCTCAATTACCTACAAAACCATCGTGGGCATTCCGGCCTCTCCCGTTTCAACAATAAGCTACGCGTTTATCAAGCCTCTGCGTGAGCGGTTTTCAACGCGCGCGCTGTGGATTTTTGAGGATTTTTGGACCGATATGTGCTGGCTGGGGATTTTCTCTCTCGGCTCCGTTGGTGGAATGAAAAAAGGATTTTATAAGAATAAATATGTTATGCTGCCTGCCATGGCAATCGAGGAAGTCCTCGAAATGTGCGTTTACGGTCTCAGGCATGTTATTCCCAACGAACTTTCAAACGAGGCAATGGATTACTGCGAATGGAAAAACGGCTACCGCGCCGAGGCCATGACAGGCGTTGCAAGAGGGCTTGTCACAAAGCTTCAGGGAATCACGATGAGCTCAATCCAGAATGTAATAATGAATTACATAGGCTATGTTCAGAAGCAAGAGATAGGCACACAGACCGACAGAACCAAATGGTGGCTGTTTGCCATGGGCACAGGCATACCGATTATCACGGGAGCATTAGGTGTTATTCCAAAGTTTTTCTATCCTCTTAACGGCGAAAAAAGAGAAATAATGTATACCGAGCTGTTTGCCCGCCGTGAGGCAGTTCAGCATGCTGTTCAGAGCGCTTCGCCCGATGAAATTGCGAGCATTGCAAAGAAGCAAATGTCAGGCGAGCTGCTGTCAGATACTAAATTATAAGATAATTACATAATTGTATCAAAATGATTTTGCCCCGCAGGTTTTGCTTAAAGCTAAATCTGCAGGGCTTTTCATAAAGTAAGAGGTTAGATAAAAAGGGTTGACTAATTTTGTTAAATGTGATAATCTAAATTGAAATTAATATTTGTGCTTACAGCTTTTGAGCCTTGCTCAAAATCAGAGGGAAGTTCGGTGCAAATCCGGCGCAACTGCCATTGCCGTAATCGGGAATCTGCCCGTGAGTCGGAATACTCGCTGTGAGCTATAGGTGACCGCCGTTTGCGGCGGAACATTTTTGGGCTTAGAAAAGTGCAACCGTTTTATAAGGTATTCTCTTTGTGAAGCGCTCGGGCGCTTCGCGGGGCTTACGGTTATAAACAGTTGCGCTTTTTTGCTATTTGGCAATTAAGCGTATTTTTTATGCCCGTGAGAGGTGAGAAACCCATGGCAAGCGAAAAACTGACAAAAGAGCAGTGCATTGAGCTGCTGCGCGATAAGAACGCCGATTTATTACGGCAAGCGCCGTCGCGTTACCCCGAGCGCGGAGACTTCACGAGCGATGAGGTTGTCGCAATTAAGGCGTTCCTCGGTCCGTGGCCTCGTGCGCTCGAAACGGCAGGGATTAAGCCCGCGAATGAGGAGCGATTAAACAAAAAAATCGAGAAACGCATAAACACAAAGCGAAAGAAAACAATCCAGAAAATTGAGAATCAAGAATGAAATAAGGAGAGCAAAAAAATGAAAAAAATTCTATCTTTGCTAATGGCGGCGGTTATGACATTCGGCGCGTTATCAGCGGTATGCTTTGCCGACGGCGGCGTGAATGTTAATGTATGCATCGCTGATTCAAATGGCAGTCTTGTTCTCGCCATGGCCGATGTTTTGGCAACCGATACAGACAATGACGGCAAAATTACCATCAGGGACGCGCTTTACTGCGCCCACGAGGAATACTATGTCGGCGGCGCGGCGGCAGGCTTTGGAACCGAAAACACAATTTACGGAATCAGCATGACAAAGCTCTGGGGCGAAACAAATTCGGGCAGCTTCGGCTATTACCTCAATAACGCCTCCGCCTTGTCGCTTGCCGACAGCGTAAATGAAGGCGACAAGGTTTATGCCTTTGCCTATACCGATGAGACCGGGTGGAGCGACACTTACTCATATTTCAGCGAGGATTCCATAAATGCAGATCAATACGGCAGCGTAGAGCTTACGCTTTACAGTCTTGTGTTCGATTTGAACGAATTTACATACTCGGAAACCGCCGTAAGCGGCGCGTCAATTACAGTTGACGGCAAAGCGACAGGCTATGTTACCGACGAAAACGGTAAGGTTACCATTGAAATGAATGACTCAGGCAGTCATATTGTCAGCGCCTCCTCGGCGGCAATGACCCTTGTGCCGCCCGCGTGCGTTATTGATGTCCAAAGAGCGGATTTAGCGTCAACACTGCGCTACTATTTCAATAAGCTTGTAAACGCTCTGACAGCGTTCATTGCGCAGCTCATAGGTGGGTAATGAAAAAGGTTACGACTAAAAGAATATTCACGCTAGCTGTCTGCGTTTTGCTGACGGTGTCGGTCACTGTCGGCGGCTTCAGCTATGCTTCAGCGGCTTCTGCCGATGATATTGATGCTCAAATCGGCTCAATACTTGACTATATGATTAATAAAGCGGGCGTTTCAAGCGTTCAGCAGCTTATTGACGGTGAATTAGCTTCCAAGGCAGGAATAAGCTCCGAGTGGTATGTTTTTGCGCTTCGTCAATACGAAAAAGGTTATGATTTCAACGCTTACGCTTCAGCACTGAAAAAACATATTACCACTAATCCTAAGTATGAAATGGTTTATGCGATTTCATTCGCGTGCCTTGGCATAAATTACGAATACATTTCGCAAACGCTCGCTGACTCCATCGGAAAGTTTGGCATTATTAGCTGGATTTTCGGTCTGCAGCTGATGAATAACGGATACTCCTGCAAAGGGTACTCCCAAACCGAGGCGGTGAATAAGCTCTTATCACTTCAGCTCGCTGACGGCGGGTTTGCCCTGAGCGGAACGACCGCAGATGTTGATGTCACCGCCATGACCGTTCAGGCGCTCTCGAAGCATTATAATCTAAATGAATTGGTCAAAAAAGCCGTTAATAAGGCTGTGGAGCTTTTATCCGAGCGCCAAAGGGCGGATGGGGGATTCACAAGCTACGGTGTTCCTAACCCCGAAAGCACGGCGCAGGTGATAACGGCTCTTACGGCTCTCGACATTGACTGCCTAAATGACAGCAGGTTCATTAAAAACGGGAATAATCTGCTTGACGCGCTAAACAAATTTAAGCTCAGGGACGGCAGCTTCTGCCATGAAGAGGGCAAAGAGTCAAACGATAACGCGACAGTTCAGGCGCTTTATTCGCTCGTCGCTTTGTGGCGGCAGATAAAGGAACTGTCACCGCTTTACACCTTTGCGAAAAAAGCCGTTCCTGCTCAGACCACCGCCGCGCCCGTTATTGTATATTATCAAAGCGGTACAACAAAAAAATCTGGAACAACCGCCACCTCAGCGGTTACTACCACCCGGCGCTCAAACCGCAGGCAACCAACCGAAAGAGCTCAGAGCACAACCGCCCCACCTAAAAAAGCGGCAACTACATCCATAGCTCAAACGGCGGCAAAGCCTGTAATTCAAGCGGCAACCTTTGCCGCATCTGTTGTTACCTCGGCTGACGAAACAACGCTCAAGGCTGAGCCCTTTGCCACCGCCGCGGCGCAGTATACGACTGCCGAAAGAGCGGCAGACAATCAGCTTCAGACTGTAACGGATACAACCAAAGAAATCGATAAGCCCGATTACAAAAAAATCGTGTACGCTGTTTTTGCCATTGCTGCCCTGGCGGCGTGCGCTTTGCTGCTCATTACGGGCAAAAGGAACCCGAAGAACTTCATTGCTGTTATCCTCATCGCAGGAGCGGCTTTCGCGGTTAACGCGTTTGTCGACATCCAAAGCAAGGATGATTTTTACATTGATAAAAGCGAAACGCAAGAGGCGCAGGGTGATGTCACGGTTACGCTCTCAATCAGGTGCGATAATATAGTCGGCTTATCACAGGATGATTATATCCCGAGGGACGGCACGATTCTCGCCGAAAGCGAATTTACCGTCAATGATGGTGCAACCGTTTACGATGTGCTTGTGCTCGCCGCGAGACAAAATAATATTCAAATTGAAAACAGCTCCGCCGCCTCTGACAGCTCAGCTTATATCTCGGGTATTAACTATATTTACGAGTTTGATTTCGGCGACCTGTCGGGCTGGCGATACAAGGTCAACGGCGAGTTCCCGTCAGTCGGCTGCGGTGGGTATACGGTGAAAAGCGGCGATAAAATCGAATGGCAGTACAGCTTGAACCTGGGTGAGGATTTACAATGAAAAGCTTTGAGGATTATAATCCGATAGCCGTGTTTATCAGCTTTGCCTTGGTTACTTTGGTAACAATGCTGTGCATGAACCCGGTTATTCTTGTGCTGTCACTTTTCGGCGCAGTTACCTTCTCATTTGTCAGAGCAGGCGGCTTCAAAGTAAGGGAGCACGCGTTTTATTTAGCCGTTTTGGCTGTTGTCGCGCTGGTTAATCCGATTTTTAATCACAATGGAGCTACTGCGCTTTTTGTACTCAATAACAACCTCGTTACCCTCGAGGCGGCGCTTTACGGCGTTGCCGCGGGGGCAATGATAGTTGCCATCCTTTACTGGTTTCGCTCATTTTCAGTAATTATGACAAGCGATAAGCTTCTTTATGTTTTCGGGTCATTCTTGCCGAAGGTTTCGCTGATTTTATCAATGACACTACGGTATATTCCGCTTTTCAAAAAGCAGCAAAATAAAACGAGGTCGGCGCAAAAGGCTCTCGGACTAAGCGGTGAGGACAATATCATTGACCGTGTTCGAGGCGGAATGCGCGTTTTTTCCGTGATGGTCACTTGGGCGCTCGAAAACGGCATTATCACGGCCGACAGTATGTATGCCCGCGGCTACGGTGTGGGCAAACGAACGCGCTTTGCTCTATACCGTTTTCGCAAGGACGATGTTATTCTGATATTCACGGTTACCGCTCTGTCGACGGCGGTTTTTGCCGGTATCGCTCTGGGCGCGCTGGATTTTAATTATTATCCGTATTTCAGTGTTTCAAAGCTGTCCGCACTTGGCGCGGTTTCATATTCGGCGTATGCGGCGCTCTCGCTTATGCCGTCAATTATTCAGGTGAAGGGGAGGATTAAGTGGAAATACTTGCAGTCGAAAATTTAACCTTTACCTATCCGCTTTGTAAGAGCCCCGCTCTGAACGGCGTCAGCTTCGGCGTTGAGGAAGGCGACTATGTTGCCGTCTGCGGTGCGACGGGGAGCGGGAAATCGACGCTTCTGCGTATGCTCAAGCGTGAGTTAACCCCTCTGGGTGAGCTTTCGGACAGGGTGTTCTTTAATGGCAAGGCTCTGTCGCAAATTGATGACTATACCTCGGCTGCTTCGGTCGGCTTCGTCATGCAGCGCCCCGAGCAGCAGATTGTTACCGATAAGGTCTGGCACGAGCTTGCGTTCGGGCTCGAGAATCTGGGTGTGGAGCAGAGCGTTATCCGCCGCCGCGTGTCCGAAATGGCAAGCTATTTCGGGATTGAGGAATGGTTCGATAAAAGCGTTGAGGAGCTTTCGGGCGGTCAAAAGCAGCTTCTTAACCTTGCCGCCGTTATGGTTATGAACCCGAGCGTTCTGATTCTTGATGAGCCCACCGCGCAGCTTGACCCGATAGCCGCGTCTGAATTCTTGTCCACTCTGCGCAAGCTCAACGAGGAGCTTTCGCTCACGATAATACTCGTTGAGCACCGCATTGAGGAGGTTATCCCATCCTGCGATAAGCTGCTGGTTCTCGAAAATGGCAGGGTGCTTTATTACGATGAGCCGCGAAAGGTATTGGCTAAGCTTCAGGGCAATCCGAGCCTTTTGCAGGCAATGCCCGCGGCGGTGCGGCTGTTTAATCAATTCACTATTGACTCGCCCTGTCCGCTGACTGTGCGGGAGGGCAGGGGCTTCATTGAAAAGCACTTTTCCAATAAAATCAGAAGCCTTGAATTGCCGAAGTATACTCACAACGCGCTGCCGGCGCTCGAATTCAATGATGTTTGGTTCAGATACTCGCGCTCGTCGCCCGATGTGCTTCGGGGAACGGACTTTACGGTTTATCAAAACGAAATAATTTGCATTCTCGGGGGTAACGGCAGCGGCAAAACAACAGCGCTTCTTAACGCCGCGGGGATTTGCCGCCCATATGGCGGAGAAATAAAAGTATTCGGTAAAAAAATTAAGGAATACAAAAACAGTCTTTTATATCATGGTTGCTTGACCTTGCTTCCTCAAGATGTACAGACTGTTTTTTTAAAAAATACTGTGCGTGAGGAGCTTGCCGATGCCGGAGCGCAGGCTTTGCCGTATGATTTATCGGCTCTGCTCGATAAGCACCCCTATGATTTGAGCGGCGGCGAGCAGCAGCTTGTGGCTCTGGCAAAGGCGCTCGGCGCTTCGCCGCGCCTAATGCTTCTTGATGAACCGACCAAAGGTCTTGATGCCTCGGCCAAGCTCGGCATAGCATCAGTTATCAAAAAGCTAAAATCGCAGGGAATGACCGTTGTAATTGTAACTCACGATGTTGAATTCGCCGCCGTTTGCGCCGACAGATGCGCGTTGTTTTTCAGGGGCGAAATAACCTCGTGCGACACGCCCGCCGTGTTCTTTGCCGAAAACAGCTTTTACACCACCGCGGCAAACCGCATAACACGGTCTTATTACGATAATATCGTTACCGTTGAGGACGCGGCTGAGCTTTGCCGCAGAAACGGCGGTGCGCTGTGAAAGTAATAAAAAATCAGCGCCTGAGGATGGCACTGAAAATAATATTGCCGTTTGTGGTGATTCCCGCGGTTGTGGGAGCCGGAGCGGTAATTTACAGAGAGAAGAGCTACGCGCTTGTTTCAGCGGCGGTAATCGCGCTTTCGTTGGTTCTGTTTTTAGCCGGATTCGAAAAAAAGACAGTCGGCACGCGGCGACTGGTTATTATCGCGGTTATGACGGCGCTGTCAGTCGCGGGGCGCTTTATTTTTGCGGCTGTTCCCGCGTTTAAGCCGATAACAGCCATCGTCATAATTACCGCCGTTTATCTTGGCGGCGAATCGGGCTTTTTAGTCGGCGCACTTTCGGCGTTCATATCAAATTTTTACTTCGGGCAGGGTCCGTGGACACCTTTTCAGATGTTTACCTGGGGCATGATTGGTCTTGGCGCGGGGCTCATTGCCTTGCCACTCAAAAAGAGCAAAATCGTCCTTTCTGTTTACGGTATTCTTGCCGGCGTGGTTTATTCGCTCGTTATGGATTTGTGGACCGTGCTGTGGTATAACGGCACATTCAGTCCCGAGCTGTATGTTTCATCCGTCGCGGCGTCAATGCCGTTTATGTTAACCTATGCTGTCTCAAATGTTGTTTTTCTGCTTTTAATTGCAAAGCCGTTCGGCGAAAAGCTCGAGCGTGTAAAAATCAAATACGGCGTATAAAAACCCGCTGAATAATCAGCGGGCTTTTTGTTAATATACCAAATTAATCGGTTTGCCGTTAATAAAAGCGGCAATATTATCATAAAAAATGCTTAGTAAGCGCGCCCTTGTTTCGTGTGCCGCCCATGAGATATGCGGCGTTATGTGGCAGTTTGGGCAGTTAAAAAGCGGATTATCGGCCGCAGGCGGCTCCTCGGCGAGAACATCAAGGCCTGCCCCTGCAATAACACCGTTGTTAAGCGCGGCGGCCAGCTCGCTTTCGTTAATAATCGGGCCTCGCGCAGTGTTGATAAGATACGCGTTTTTTTTCATCTTGCTCAGGAAATCAGTGCCGACCATGCCTATGGTTTGGGGCGTCAGGGGGCAGTGGAGCGAAACAAAGTCGCTTTGCTTTATCAGCGAGTTAATATCCGTGAATTCAACGCCTTCATTTTGGTCGGGCGGGCTGACATCCTCAACGAGAACATGCATGCCGAAAGCGATGGCGATTTTCGCAACCTCTCTGCCTATTTTGCCGTAGCCGATAAGCCCTATCGTTTTGCCTTGAAGCTCGGAGAGCGGGGTATTCCAAAAGCAAAAATCGGGGCAGCTGCTCCATTGACCTTCCTTTACGGCGTCATTGTGTAAATCAACGGCGTTTGTAAAACTGAGTATATGCGCAAAGGTCATCTGCGCAACTGCCGCAGTACCATAGGTGGGTATGTTGCAGACGGGTATACCGCGCTCTTTGCAGTATTCGAAATCAACGGCGTTGAAGCCTGTGCTGAGAAGCCCCACATACTGAAGCTTAGGCAGTCTTTCAAGCATTTCACGGCGCAAACTCGTTTTGTTTGTGATAACAATTTCACAATCTTTGCAGCGTTCATATACAAGCTCCGGCGCAGTGCGGTCATAAACGGTGTATTCGCCGAATTCAGCAAGGCGCGCCCAAGAAAGGTCACCCGGGTTTGTTGTAAGAGCATCTAAGACAGTAATTTTCATCTATTTCCCTCCGGTTGAGAATATTTTTATTATAGTCTTGTAATATTATATCACAAAAACTCTAAATATAAAATAAAAAATATTAAAATTATAGTTGACCGCTGACCTTTTATATTATAAAATTAAATAATACAATTTGGCGTACGGAGTGTAGGCACTTGAAGAAAAAAACTGATTTTAATAGAACTATGTGGCTCGTCGGCTCAATTTTTATTGTGCTCGGCGTGCTTATGAGCATATTGCTTTTTTCGCTGAAGTACGAGGAGCTGTGGCGCTGGTACGAGGTCATTCAAAAGGAGCTTGCCGAGTTTGAACAAAAAATAGCCTCAATTAATGATGTCTGGCTTTTTGTAATTTCGATTATTCTACTTTTTGCAATCAAGAGCGTTTTCCCGATTTACCTTACATCGACAGTCTGCTTTTTAACAGGTATCGTCTTGCCGTTTTATTATGCAGTGCCTGTCAATATGATTGGCGTTTGCGTGCTGTTTGCTATCAAGTACTACGGCGGCCTCTTGCTCGGCGCGGGCAACGGCTGGAAGCTGGTCAGTAAATCCGAAAAGCTAAGGCGGATTATTCAGCGTGACGGCACCGGCAACCCGTGGCTGCTCATTGCCCTGAGAATGGTGCCGGTAATGCCGATTAACACAACCTCCGCCATCTATGGCTCATTCAGGTTCGGGTTTTGGAGGTTCCTTGGCCTTTCGCTTATCGGCTTTATGCCTCGACTTGTTTCGTTTACAATCGTCGGCCGAAATGTATTTGACCCGCTTTCAGCGTCCTTCTTGGTGCCCATGATACTGCTTTCGTTCTTTACGGGCATTTCGATTTTGTCAATCAACGGTGTGTGGGTTACTATTGAAAAAGTAATTGAGCACTTTAAAATGAGAAAAGCTGTAAAAGGAGAAAGAAAAAATGCTAAGCTTAAAAACAGTCATTGATAACACATCCGAGGCTCTTGACGCGGCGCTCATTAAGGTTTACGGCGATACTGCGCAGAGCGCGAGGTATGTCAGAATAGCCCAAAGCTTCGAAAGCCTTTTCGGCGAGGGACGCGAGGTCAGCTTTTTCAGCTCGCCTGGGCGCACCGAGGTCTGCGGCAACCATACCGACCATAACCACGGCTGCGTGCTCGCGGCGAGCGTTAACCTTGATGCTGTCGCGGCGGCCGGGTTCAATAATGAGAATATTGTGCGCGTTAAATCGGAAGGCTATAAGATGGATGTTGTTGACCTTGCGGAGCTTGGCGTTATGCCCGAGGAACGCGGCAAATCCTGCTCGCTTGTTCGCGGCGTATGTGCAGGGTTTCGAAACAGGGGCTACAATATCGGCGGCTTTGATGCCGCGACAGCGTCGGATGTTCTTTCGGGCTCAGGTCTTTCATCCTCGGCGGCGTTTGAGGTTTTGCTCGGCACGATTTTAAACCATCTTTTTAATGACGGCAAAATCAGCGCCGTTGAGATTGCTAAAATCGCCCAGTTTGCCGAGAATGAGTATTTCGGCAAGCCCTGCGGACTTATGGACCAGACAGCCTGCTCGGTGGGGAGCTTTGTTAAGATTGATTTTGCTGACCCTTCAAAGCCCGTTATCGAGAAGCTTGATTTTGATTTTGCCGCCTGCGGTTATTCCCTGTGCATCGTTGACACGGGCGGAAGCCACTCCGATTTGACGGATGAATACGCCGCCGTGCGTAAAGAGATGGAATCGGTCGCGGCGTCGCTCGGCAAAAAGGTTCTGCGCGATGTGCCAAAGGAGGAGTTCGAAAAAGCTCTGCCGCTTATCCGCGAGACCGTGGGCGACCGCGCCGTGCTTCGCGCGATGCATTTTTACGCCGATAATGAGAGGGTTAATAAGCAGGCACAGGCTCTCGGCGCAAATGATTTTGAAGCCTTCAAGAGCCTCGTTATTGAGAGCGGATTTTCCTCTTATATGTATAACCAAAATATTTTTTCATGCAAAGACCCATCGGCTCAGTCGGTAAGCGTTGCGCTCGCGCTCTGTGAGCAGATGCTTCGCGGCAAGGGCGCGTGGCGAGTTCACGGCGGCGGCTTTGCCGGCACAATTCAGGCTTTTGTGCCAAACGAGCTGCTTGACGCGTTTAATAAAAAAATGCAGAGCGTTTTCGGCGCAAAGAGTTGTTATGTCTTGAGCATCCGCCCCTACGGCGGGATTAAGGTGCTTTGATTTTGAAAGG
Organism: uncultured Clostridium sp.; assembly: GCA_964448835.1. Taxonomy (GTDB): domain Bacteria; phylum Bacillota; class Clostridia; order Oscillospirales; family Acutalibacteraceae; genus CAG-177. The sequence continues at coordinate 15,896 of CAYUXK010000007.1, forward strand.
AAAGCTATGGAAGATTATAAAGAAATAAAGGATTTGCTGCTGCTACTTTGCGCTTCTCCGGGCGTTTCAGGCTCAGAAGGCCTTGCGGCCGCCGCGGCGGGCAAAATTCTCAGTGAATATATGCCGATTAAAACCGACGCGCTTGGCAGCGTTATCGGCACTATTGACGGTGCAGGAGCTCATATTTTACTTGATGCTCACCTTGACCAGATTGGTTTAATTGTTACTTGCGTTGATGATAACGGCTTTTTAAAGGTCACCAAATGCGGCGGCGCGGACGCTCGCGTGCTCGCGGCAAGCGAGGTAACTGTTTGGGGCAGTGAGCCTCTTTACGGCGTAATTACCTCAACTCCGCCACATCTTGCTTCAAAGGGTGACGACAAGAAGGCGTTCAAAATTGAAGACATCTCTGTTGATACGGGTCTATCCGCCGACGAGGCTCGTGAAAAAATCCCATTAGGCAGCCGAATCACATTTAACGGTGGATTCAGCGAGCTGCTCAATAACAATATTTGCTCCCCGTGCCTTGATGACCGGGCGGGCGTTGCCGCCATTCTGCGCTGCTTGCAGCTAATCAAGGGCATCGCTCACAGCTGTAAGCTTACCGTTTTGTTTTCGTCTCAGGAGGAAACGGGCGGCAGCGGCGCTGTCGCGGGCGGTTACTCGGCAAACTCCGATGAGGTTATTGCAACTGATGTAAGCTTCGCCTACGCTCCCGAGCAAAAAAAGGATAAATACGCCTCACTCGGCGCGGGAACAATGATCGGCATTGCTCCGACGCTTGACGAGGGTATGAGCAAGACACTCACAGCTATCGCAAAGGATAAAAACATTCCTTATCAGGTTGAGGTTATGGGCGGTAAAACCGGCACAAACTGCGACGGGCTGCAGGTTTCACGCGGCGGGGTTAAAACCGCGCTGCTCTCAATTCCGCTTCGCAATATGCACACTGCGGCAGAGGTCGCCTGCCTTGAAGATATTGAAAGCACCGCGCGTTTGATGGCTGCCTACATTATCGAAAGGGGTGCCAAAAATGCTTAAAACAATTTCGGCGCTTTGCTCGCTTCCCGGCGTTTCCGGCAGGGAGAGCGCTGTTCGTGAATATATAATTAAAGAAATTGAAGGCTTCGCCGAATACAAAACCGACAATCTCGGCAATTTGATTGTCTTTAAAAAAGGCAAAAAAGCACCAAAGAATAAGGTAATGCTTGACGCCCATATGGATGAGGTCGGGCTGATAATTACGGGCGCGGATGACGATGGATTTTTGAGCTTTGCCAAGGTCGGCGGTGTTGATACCCGCGTTATTCTCGGCAGAACTGTCATTATTGGCAATGTTGTGGGCGTTATCGGCGTCAAGCCCGTTCACCTTCTCGATAAGGATAAAGAGCTGGATATCCCCGAGGACGACAACCTTTATATTGATATAGGCGCGAAAAATAAGCTGCAGGCGTTCGAGACAGTATCGCTTGGCGATGTGGCATATTTTAACTCAGGTCTTGCCCAATTCGGCAACGGATTTCTTAAAGCGCGCGCTCTCGATGACCGAGTAGGCTGCGCGATAATGATAAAAATGATTAAGTCGACTCTCGAGTATGACACATGGTTTTCTTTCAGTGTTCAGGAGGAGGTCGGCTTGCGCGGGGCGAATGCCTCTGCCTACACAATCGCGCCCGACTATGCGATTGCGCTTGAAACCACAACGGCGGCGGATATACCGAACTTTTCGGGTGAGAAGCGCGTGTGCCTTCTTGGCGGCGGTCCTGCTGTTTCGTTTATGGACAGGGCAACCGTTTATTCAAAGGAGCTTTATGAGCGCGCTCTCGCGCTTGCGGGCGAAAAAGGAATAAAAGCTCAAACAAAAACCTTCGTCGCGGGCGGAAACAACTCGGGAGCAATTCATAAAAGCAGGGGCGGTGTTAAGGTGCTCACGGTATCTGTACCGTGCAGGTATCTTCATTCACCGAGCTGTGTTATAAAGCTTGAGGATGCCGAGGCCTCTCTTGCGCTTGCCGAGGCTCTTACAGAGGAGCTCGCGAATGCTTAAATTAATCGACAGTGGCGAGGACTTTCCCGCTTGGCGCGGCGACTGCCCTTTTTCCGCACGGGTAACGGCACTTTTTGATACCTATGGCTTACAGCGTTTTGCATACTTCTGGTATCAGCAGCAGGGGGATGATATTACGGCGGTAATTTCAAGAGTTGACGGTAATATGACTGTTGCCGCCATTGACCGCGCCGATTTTGAGGAGCTTCGTGAGTTTATTGATATCCTCGGCTACAGCGCCCTTACCTGCGATAAGAGAATTGCCGATTTGCTTTTGCTCAAATCCGGCAAAACCTCGTTTATCGCTGAGTATAAAGGCGGAGACTTTATTGCGGAATATGATTCATTAGTTGATATGCGTGAGCTTTTTGATTTACTCACCGAATGCGGCTTTGATATGGGCGGCTACGAGAGCTTTCTGGCTGACTTTTGCGCGCGGCTTAATAAAGGCACAGCCGTTGTCAGCGCTTTTCATTCCGAGGGCGAGCTTTGCGCGAGCGCGAGCGCTCTGTTTATCGGCAGAAGCTCAGTTTTGCTCGGGGCGGTCGCGACAAGGCAGGATATGCGCGGTAGGGGGCTTGCGGGTTCGCTCGTAAAGGCTCTTGCGAGCAGATTTATAGATAAACGCGTTTATGTTTTTTGCCGTGATGACAGTGTTATCGGCTTTTACGAGAAGCTCGGCTTCATCAGGGCGGGCGAATGGGCAATTTGTGAAAGGAATTCAAATGAATAACGGATTTTTCAAATATAATGACGCTGTTTGTGAAGCTGCTGAAAGAGCGCAGGCGAAAATCGCCGACGCTTTAATCAGAACAGCTGAAATAACACAGTATAACCAGCAAAAGGTGCTCAAGGCGTTCATTAAGAACAAAGTGAGCGAAACCGATTTCGCGGGCTCGACCGGCTACGGTTATTCCGATCGCGGCAGAGAGAAGCTTGACAGAATCTATGCCGACGCTTTCGGAGCCGAGGACGCGCTTGTGCGCCACTCCTTTACCTGCGGAACGCATACTCTTGCCGTCGCGCTGTTTGGGCTTTTGCGCCCGGGCGACACGATGCTCTGCGTTACAGGCACACCCTACGATACCCTGCACGGGGTTATCGGGCTAAGAGGTGAGGGGCAAGGCTCGCTCAGGGATTTCGGTATCAGTTACGCCCAGGTTGACCTTGATAGAGACGGCAGACCGGACCATGAGGCAATAAGCGCCGCTCTTGACGATAAGCCGACAATGGTTTATATTCAGCGCTCGCGCGGCTATACCTTGCGCAGCAGTCTTTCGGTTGAGGATATCGCCGCAATCGCAAAAACCATCAGGCAAAAAAGCGACGCGATTATTATGGTTGACAACTGCTACGGCGAGTTTGTTCAGCTCACCGAGCCTACCCAATGCGGGGCGGATATTATCGCCGGCTCGCTTATCAAGAATGCGGGCGGTGCCATAGCGAAAACCGGCGGCTACATAGCGGGCAGGGCAGATTTAATTGAGAAATGCTCCTATCGCATGACAACGCCGGGGCTCGGCAAAGAGGTAGGCGCCACATTATCCGAAAGCAGAAATATGTTCATGGGCATTTTTAACGCGCCCCACATAACAGGCGAGGCGCTCAAAACCGCGATTTTTACCTCCGCGCTCTTTGAGGAGCTTGGTTTTGAGGTGACGCCCGCAAGCAATGAAAAACGATGTGATATAATTCAGGCAATCCGCCTTGTTTCGCCGCAAAGGCTTGTCGCCTTCTGCCGCGGTATGCAGAGCGGCGCGCCGATTGACAGCTTCGTTGTGCCCGAGCCGTGGGACATGCCCGGGTATGACAGCAAGGTGGTTATGTCCGCGGGCGCTTTTACTCTCGGCTCGTCTATCGAGCTCTCGGCAGACGCGCCCTTGCGCGAGCCTTACGCCGTGTGGATGCAGGGCGGCTTTAATCTTGACAGCGCGAAAGTTGGCATTATGCTTGCCGCGAGCGCGGCTTTGGAGTGTGAGAAATAATGAATTATAAATATGACGGAATAACGGGCGAGGCTATACTTATGCTCTCCGAGAATAAATTTCGCGATTCAAGAGACTTTTACGAGCAAAATAAAGACAAAATTAAGGCGGGCATAGTTGAGCCGCTTCGGCAGCTTGCCGAGATAGCAGGCACAGAGCTGCTGAGCATTGACGAGCATGTAAACGCCGTTCCCACAAAAATGGTGTCGCGCGTTCGCCGCGACACTCGATTCTCAAACAATAAACGCCTATATCGTGATAATATGTGGGTAATGTTCATGCGCGACAGAAACGAGTGGCCGCAGTACCCATGCATGTGGTTTGAGTTTTTTTCAGACAGGTATTCAATGGGCGTAGGTCTGTTTGCCGAAACCCCGGCTTATATGGAGTGCTTCAGAAACGCTTTGCGTGAAAGCCCCGAGGAATTCAGGCTCGCCGTCAAATCAGCCGAGAAAGTTGGCGCGGTTGTTTGCGGCGAAAGCTATAAGAAACCCCGCGCGGATTGCCCCGAGGGGCTTGAGGATTACTATAACCGCAAAAGCTTCTGGCTTGTCAGGACAAGCTCTGAAATGTCGCATCTCGCGGATAACCGCGTTATCGACGAATTGCTTAACTGCCAAAAGGCCTATACACCGCTTTATCAATTCCTGCTGAAGGTTTCGGATAAATTCTTGAGTGAAAGCAAGGTTTTGTAATATGATTGATTATTTGAGCTTCAAGAGCGGCAGCGATATCCGCGGCTACGCTTATGGCGACGAAAGCAAACAACCGTATCTGACGGATGAGGCTGTGCAAAAGATTACATACGGCTTTGTCTCCTGGCTTCGCGAGAGGGTAGGCGGCGAGCTTACCGTGTCGGTGGGGCACGATTGCCGCCTTTCGGCAGAGAGAATCAAAAACGCCGTTATCAGCGTGCTTGTTTCCCACGGCGTAACGGTTAAGGACTGTTCTCTTTCGTCAACTCCGGCCATGTTTATGACGACTGTTGATGCTCTCTGTACAGCCGCGGTGCAGATAACCGCCAGCCATCACCCAAAAGACAGGAACGGTCTTAAATTTTTTGTGCGCGAGGGCGGGCTTGACAGCGACGATATCGTCGCCATTCTTGAGAAAGCCTCGGCGTGCGATAACCCCTTTGGCACTCTTTCGGGCAAATGCGAGAGGCTTGATTTTATGTCGGCGTATGCCCAGAGCCTTCGCCAAATGATTATTCAGGGCGTTGACGCGCCCGAGAGGAATAAGCCTCTCAAGGGCAAAAAAATTGTTGTTGACGCGGGTAACGGTGTCGGTGGCTTTTATGCGCTCGAGGTTCTCGCGCCGCTCGGCGCTGATGTTTCGAGCAGCGTATATCTTGAACCGGACGGGAACTTCCCCAATCACGCACCGAACCCGGAGAACAAAGATGCCATGGACTGCGTGAGCAAAGCAGCAGCCGATGCCGGCGCCGATTTCGGCGTGATATTCGATACGGATGTTGACCGCGCCGCCTGCGTTGGCAGGGGAGGGCTTGAGATTAACCGCAACCGCTTCGTTGCGCTTGCCTCGTGCGTTGCGTTAAAGGGCAATGAGGGCGCCACTGTTGTCACGGATTCCGTTACCTCCGACGGGCTGACGGCGTTTATCGAGGGCATGGGCGGCGTTCACCTTCGCTATATGCGCGGCTACCGCAATGTCATCAATAAGCAAATCGAGCTTAACGAGGCAGGCGTTAACTGCCCCCTCGCGATGGAAACCTCGGGGCACGCGGCGTTTCGCGACAACTACTACCTTGATGATGGAGCTTATCTCATAACAAGAGTTATTATTGAATCGGCCTCACTCGCAAAGTGCGGTAAAAGCCTCGAGGATTTGCTCAGCGGCCTTGCAGAGCCTGCCGAAGAGAAAGAGCTGCGTTTTGCAATTAACGCCGCTGATTTTAAGGCGCAGGGGCAAAAGGTAATTGATTATTTCAAGCGCCTGAGTCACCCCGGCTGGAGCGCGAGCAAGGATAATTACGAGGGTATAAGGATTAATGTGCCGGGCGGCTGGTTTTTGCTTCGCCTTAGCGTTCATGATCCCATTATGGTACTAAATACTGAGAGTACAGAAAAGGGCGGGTGCATGAGAATCTGCCGCGAGCTATATGATGAATTGGCTAAAGCGCCCGGCTTCGATTGCTTGGATTCATCCGCCATGAGTGAATATATAAGATAACCTTTTGGAGGTATTGATATGCTCGAAAGAATTACAGCTTTTTTTCTTTCAATTATTGCTGTTCTTTTTACCCCCGTCACGGTCTTTAACTATAATGGCGCGGGTACAGCCGCGGTATCTCAGGATTTGACCATTATGAATTATAATGTTTATGTTTTCGGCACGGGTGATAAAAGCCCCGAGGCGCGCGCGACGGGAATTGTGCAAACAATCAGAAGCGTTATGCCCGATTCCTTTGGTATTGAGGAGGCGGACGAAGGGTGGATTGAGCGCCTTACCGCCGCGCTCCCCGAATATGACCATGTGGGCATCGGAAGAGATGAGGACTCAGCGGGCGAAGCAAGCCCCGTGTTTTACTTAAAGGATAAATTCGAGCTTGTTGAAACCGAAACCTTCTGGCTTTCGCCGACTCCCGACAAGCCCTCCAAGGGCTGGGACGCGAGCTTTAACCGCGTATGCACCGTCGCGGTGCTTCGCGATAAGGTAACGGGCTTCACCTACGCGCATTTTAACGCCCATTTTGATAATCTCGGCGCAATTTCCCGTAATGAATCAGTTGCCGTTGTCAGCAAAAAAATCAGCGAATACAATCTGCCCTGCGTTTTGAGCGGTGACCTCAACGGCAAGGAAGGCAGCCTGATGTATCAGCGCATTTTGCAGACGGGGCTGATTGATTCAAAGTATCTGGCGGCTCAGAGTGACAGCGGGGCAACCTATCACGCCTATGCCGGCATGGACAGGTTCAATAACAAGCCCATTGATTACATATTCCTGGGCGGCACTGTCAACGAGGTTTACTCATACAAAATAATCAGGGATAAGGTTGACGGGATTTATCCCTCCGACCATTACCCTGTTGTTTCAAAATTCAATATGACTTATGGGAAGGATGTGGCGGCATGAGAATCATGTCATTTAATCTGCTCTGCTCAGGTAAGGGCTCGCGCGCTTGGCCATTTCGCAAAAAGCTTGTTATTGAGGTAATTAAACAGACTGCTCCGGATTCCTTTGGCGTTCAGGAGGCGCATCAGGGCTGGATGGATGCCCTGACCGATGGGCTTGCCGAATACTCCTTTGTGGGCGTGGGCAGGGATGACGGCAAGCGTGAGGGCGAATACTCCGCTGTGTTTTTTCTGAAGGACAAGTACGAGCTTGTTGACAGCGCATGCTTCTGGCTGAGCGAAACGCCCGATGTTCCCTCAAAGGGGTGGGATGGCGCCTGCACGCGCAACTGCACATGGGCAAAGCTCAGGGATAAAGCCACGGGCAAGGAGTATGTTCATATTAATACCCACCTTGACCATATTGGCCCGACCGCTCAGATTGAGGGAGCGAAGATGATAAGGGATACCGCGGCTTCCTTCGGTGTCACTCCCGTGGTTTGCACGGGTGACTTCAATGTTTATCAGGACAGCGAATGCTACAACATCGTCGTGAGCGAGAACATGGCGGACTCCAAAAAGTTGGCGCCCGATACTATGGACAGCCTTACATTTCACGGCTTTAGGCCCAAAGAAATTCAGACTATTATTGATTTTGTATTTATTGACAAGAACACAGTTAAACCGATTAAATACGCTGTGCTTGACCACAAAATTGGCGGCAAGTTTTACTCCGACCACTACGCGGTTTATGCTGATGTTGAAATCTGAAGAGCATAAAGACAGCGGGCTTACATTTTGTAAGCCCGCCTTTTTATTGATTTTATGTCTTTTGTGGGGTTAACTCAGCCTTTGCCAAAGGGTTACGCTCGTTTCATCATCAAAGGGCGGTATCTTAACCGAAACCACTTCGCTGCGCGAGGTGGGGATATTTTTGCCCACATAATCCGCCCTGATGGGCAACTCGCGGTGACCTCTGTCTATCAAAGCAGCAAGCTGAATTTTTGACGGTCTGCCTAACGACATAACAGCGTCCATAGCGGCGCGCGCAGTGCGCCCGGTGTAGATTACATCATCCACCAGTAAAACATTCTTTTTTGACAGCGAAAAATCAATCTGCGTGCTATTAATATTTGGCGAGATATCCGTTTCGGTTAAATCATCACGGTAAAGGGTGATATCAAGGTAACCGAGCACGACATTAACCGAAAGCTTCTGAAGATTATCCGCAAGTATCTTCGCAAGCGCCGCCCCGCGGCGCATGATGCCGACTATACATAAATCCTCGCAATTACCGTTTCTTTCAACGATCTCATGAGAAATTCTTGCAAGCGCCCTCATGACTGCTTCTTCATCCATAATCTCTGATTTAAATTGCATAATGCTGCCTCCTTAATATATAAAAAACCCTGTCGCCTGACACGATAGCGCCGGAGAGGGCAACCGCCTTAATAGTATATAATCTTGCCGGCATCACCGCACCGTTTTAAAATATTTATTATACTACATATTTTACCACACTAAAGACTTTTTGTAAATAGCATACAAAAATATTGTGTAAAGTACTGAAAAATCTTGCAGTAACCACAAAATGTAAAAACCGGCGGCTCATTTGAGCCGCCGGTTAAAAAGCATATTACCAATTGTAAACTTGGTCGGGATTATTGAAGATATCTTCAAGCCTGTTGATGAAAGGAACAAGGTCGCCGAAATCGAGAGCCCTGTGGTCAAAAACAAGGTCAAGGGGCATCATCATGCGGGGCAGGATGACATCGTTGCCGTTCGCGTCGGTTTTGACCATCGGTGTTTTTTGGATTGCGCCTATGCAGGCAACAAATATTTGCGGGGGAACGATTGCAAGCAAAGCGACTCTGCCCGGGATGCCTCTTGTGATTGAACCGATGTTTGATAAGGTAACCGTACCCTGGCGGATATCCTCTTTTGTCAGGCGATCTTTCTCGGGAATTTTGTAATACTCCGCCTTCTCTTTGCCGGAGAGGGTTTTCACTTTATGTTTGCCTGTCTTAGAGCCGACAAGTCTCATGACTGCCTGCTTAACTTTGCCCTTCTTGAGGTTGAGCAGTGTATCACTGAGCGAAATTGAGAACATAACCTCGTCAAAATTGGTGTTGCCGATTTTCCTCTGGGTTTCCGCAATGTACTCGGTGAGCTGCTTGAGACTCATATTGCCAATATTGTGAAGATTGATTGTCATCATTTCCCCGTGAGGCAGAACCCAAGTCATATTAGCGTGAATTTCATCGATTTCATCAATCTTGCCGCGGACAAGCTTCGGGTTAAACTCGATGTGCGCGTTAAGCGCGGGGGCTGCTTTAAGCCCTTCGGCGAGGACTTTAAGCATAACGGTGTTGATTGTCACCTTATACGGCATTTTGCCCGAGTTGTTAATCTCCTTAACCTTATCAACAAACACCGTAACATCAGGCTCATAAATATAAGATATGTGGGGAACAGTTTTCCAGCTTTCGGAAGTCATGTTTGCAACTATTTTTCGCTGTATGCCGAAATGTGTTGTTTTGGTAACTTTCATCGTCTGATTTCTCCTTAATCTTGATGCAATAAATATAACATCGCTGTGTGAACAAGGTATTAAACATAGGAAAATAAAGGTATTTTGTTTGGCTGTAATATTACGAAAATGTAGCATTCTTTGAATATAGCGTGAACCAACGATGAAATACTTTTAGAAATCAGCCGAGCCCGTGGTTCTTGGGAACGGGAGAACATCGCGGATATTTGATATACCCGTAAGGTACATTACAAGGCGCTCAAAGCCGAGACCGAAGCCGCTGTGCTTAACTCCGCCGTAACGGCGAAGGTCAAGGTACCAGCTGTAATCCTCGGGGTTAAGGCCAAGCTCGCTGATTCGCGCCGTCAAAATATCGATTCGCTCCTCACGCTGGCTGCCGCCGATAATCTCTCCGATTCCCATTACAAGGCAATCCATCGCGGCAACGGTTTTGCCGTCATCATTAAGGCGCATATAGAAGGCTTTGATTTCTTTGGGGTAATCGGTAACGAAAACGGGGCGTTTAAACACTTGCTCGGTTAAATAGCGCTCGTGCTCGGTTTGCAGGTCGCTGCCCCAACTGACCTTATATTCGAATTCATCATTATGCGTCTCAAGCATTTTTACCGCTTCTGTGTAGGTAACCCGGCCAAAATCGGAGTTGGCAACGGCGGTAAGGCGCTCAATGAGCTCTTTATCAACAAAATTGTTGAGGAATTCAATCTCCTGCGGGCAATTCTCAAGAACATAGTTTATAACATACTTAATCATTGCCTCGGCGACTTCCATATCATCGATAAGCTCTGCAAAGGCCATCTCGGGCTCAATCATCCAAAACTCCGCCGCGTGGCGCTGGGTATAGGATTTTTCAGCCCTGAAGGTGGGGCCGAAGGTGTAAACCTTGCCAAAGGCAAGCGCCATTGTTTCAGCCTGAAGCTGACCCGAAACGGTAAGGTAAGCGGGCTTCTGAAAGAAATCCTGCGTAAAGTCAACGCGGTTATCCTCGGTGCGCGGTATGTCGTCAAAATCAAGCGTTGTTACCTTAAACATTTCACCCGCGCCCTCGCAGTCGCTGCAAGAGATCAGGGGAGTGTGGGCATAAACGAAGCCGTTATCAATAAAGAATTTGTGAATAGCATAAGCGGCAACGGAGCGGATTCTGAAAACCGCGCTGAAGGTGTTCGTGCGCGGGCGAAGGTGGGCAATAGTACGCAAGAATTCAAGTGAATGGCGCTTTTTTTGCAGCGGATAATCAGGCGTTGAAAGCCCTTCAACCGATATCTCATCGGCGCTTATTTCAAACGGCTGGTTTGCCTCGGGTGTAAGCAGCAGTTTGCCTGTTACCTTAATTGCGCTGCCGACATTCAGCCGTGATATATCCTTGTAATTATCAAGCTTCGCGTCCTCAAAAACGATTTGCACGCCCTTAAAGCAGCTGCCGTCGTTAAGCTCGATAAAGCCGATTGTCTTTGAATCCCTGAGAGTTTTTACCCAGCCGTAAATTGTTACGCTGCTGTCGGCAAGCTGCGCCGAGCGGGAATATAGCTCTTTAATCTCTGTTCTCTCCAATATATTACCTCCCCAAAAATAACCAATGAATTATAGCATATTACCTTTAAAATAACAAGTGTTATTCAACATATATCCTGTCGTAGTTATCCTGCAAAATTCCCTCGCCGATGCCCTTGACCATGCGAAGCTCATATATGCTTGCAAAGTCGCCGTTTTCACTGCGGTAATCAAGGATTGCCTTAGCCTTTGCCTCGCCGACCCCCTCAAGAGTCATTAGAAGCTCAATATTGTCGGTATTTATATTCACCATTTCCTGCGCAGCCGTGCTCTCGGTTTCCTCCGCTGTGAAAATACTGTTTGCCTGCACAGGCATAAGGGGACTGTATTGCGGGCTCTTAATCACGGTAATAAGAATCAAAGCCGTGCACACAAATAGCGCGGCGGCAACAAGGATTAATTCATGCTTTTTCTTACTCATAGCCTAAAAATTCCTGCCGTTCCAGCCCCAGTGCTCGGATTCCTCATATTTTACATAGATGTTGCTTATTCCAATCTTAAGCTCTGAGGATATAATGTCGCAAATAGCGCCCGTGAGGCGGTCATAGGCGGCGTCTGGGGCGCTGCCGAAAAGCGCAACCTCAACAAAAGCGTAGTCCCCGTTGCCGTCACCCTTGAAATACATATCAGCGTTGTCGTGGAATGAAAGCATCAGCCATGCCTCGCTTTTGCCTGGAATGAGCGCGATTGCCTGACCAAGCTGCTCCTTAAGTCGCTGCTCGCTGTCTTCGCTTATTGTTTTGCTGGTTGTTGTTCTGATATAAGGCATTTGAATTTCTCCTTTTCTTTTGGGTTATCAGTTGATTCTAATGTAGCTTCGCGCGTTGACTACCGCGCCGAGGGTCTGGTAGTCGCTGCTGGTGTAGTTGACATATATCATTGCGCCGTTGTCGTATTCAGTGCAGAATACGCCGTCATCAACCTCGTAATGGTCGGTAATTCTTGCCCCGCGAAGGTCGCCGAGCACCTCGTTTACAGTTGTGTAAAGCTCCACGGCCTCGTTAATCGAATTATCCCAGTAGTATATATCCTTATCCGCGTCATCCATAACAGGGGTGTAATTCCAGCTGTAGTATGGGCAGGCGCCGTATTCAATGCAGCGCAGCAAGGTTTCCTCATAGTTTACCGAGGCGTTAATAGGCTCGCCTGAGTAATCAAGAATACCGTGCAGTATAATCTGAATGAATGGGACTGAGAGATACGCGCCGCTTTGTGAAACAGCTGTTTTAAGCGGCATATCCACGACGACATTGATATTGCGCAGCATATAGAAGTTACCCTTAACCGCCATTGTGGTGCGGTTTGTGGCAAGCGGCGAAATCGTTCCCGCGATTGCCGATGCGGCCTTTTCTCTATTCATACCGGAATATGAGAAATCCGAATACAGAATACTTCCCACATCGTCAAGGCAGTATCCCGAGAAGGAGTAATACCGGGTGCTCGACAAAACGCTGCTGACAACCTTGCCGATATTTGAAAGGTTTCGAAGCGAGCGTGTGTAGGACGCGTCGCCTATGCTGAGGCCCATGGGATTAATAAGCTGTGTACTGCTGTCCTCATGGTAGATGTTTTTTGCCGTTGAGTGAGCGGCGGAAAAGCCTGAGGATGAGGTAAGCATATTTATATCAAGGTAAAGCCCCATCTTTTGCGCGTAGGTGTATTCATAAAGCTTTGTCAGCGAGTCGCTGCCGCCCAATCGGCGCAGCAGAGAGGAGGAGCGAATTTCCTTTGAATTAATGCCGCCGCTGAATGCGCCCGCGATTCTCATATTAATGTTGTTGACGCCCTTGCTCTTAAGCCTTACAAGCATATCCAGCGCATCATCAAGGTCGGTGAGCTTATTAAGGTAGCCAAAGTTGCCTACAAGGCTAGACTGCACCGCGCCTGTAACCGAGAGGTTAAACGGGAGCGCCGCAGTGTCGGTTATATAACTTGTTGAAAGCGTGGAGTTACGGATAAGCTGCTCGCGGCAGGCGGAAGCAAGACCGCCGTAGGTGGCGTTTTTGCCCGACACAAAGCGATAGCACATCGAAATAGGTTTTTTGCCCGGTTCTTCGGAATGGAAACTTGAATCTGAGATATATAACTTGTCGCCGCTGTAAAAAACCGGTGTGACATTAAACGAGGCGCAAACGGTGTTGAATTCACCTACATCTACCGCTTTATCCGCCTTGATGGTTGAAACCGCCGCGCCGCTTTCGACAAGGGCAACAAAGGCGTTTTCACCGTGCTTTATCCCAAACGCGCCTAAAACTGCGTCGCCGCTAAGCTGCTCATCAGAGTCGAGCGACGGATCCTGCCCGTACACGGGGAACGAGAGCGATTCAAAGGAATCATCATTGATGGCTGTTTTGATTATCGCGCCGCAGCCGTCGGGGACTAAAACAAAATCATCCTCAAAAGATTCGCCGTAGGCGCCGAAATAGTTTAGCAGTGTAATGTCCTGAATATACGCGTCGGGATTATCAGAAAGGTTATAATAATCACAGCCTACAAACAAGCTTCCGTCAATGAGCTGAGCGCTCACGGTAACCCTGAAGGCGATGATGTCTTTATCGGTCACCTTTGGCTCTTCGGTTGTTGTTTCAACACTTTTATTGCTTTTTTTAGCCGAAACGCTTTCCGTTTTGGCTTCAATCATTTCTGCCTTGGAGCTCGTTTCATCTGCAAAAATATCGTAGGTAAGCTCCACGCCGCTGTCGGTTATTGAATATTTCGCTTTGCCGTAGGCTACGGAATTATCCTGCGAATTAAGGTAAAACACATCTCCGTTTTTAACGGCGACCTTCAGCGAAACCACCGCCGCCTCGCTTGCCTTTGAGGTAAGCAGAGAAGCGGCGGAAACGATAATCGGGAGCGCCGACCACATACAGTCCTTTGAGATTTCAAAAACCGCGAACGAATTTGTGACGGGGTCAACATAAAGCTCCAATAAGCCCGAGGCGCCGACAAGCTCCAGCGATTCCCTCGCCCTGCAATAGTGAAGCTTCTTATCCTTGACCTCGGCGGAAATCTGGTTTCGCACCGAGACATCATTGATAACGCTGACTCCGCTTTTATCGTCCCCTGCGCAGGCGGAGGATAAAAGAATAGCAATGCCTGCAACCGATACAACCGCAAGCCTGAAAATATATTTAAACAGTTTATTCGTTTGTTTCTGTTTCATTATTTACCTGTTCCTTACTGATTTCAAACCAAAAGCGAACGCCGTTTTCGACATTATCAACGCCGTAGGGCATTGAGTGCAGATTCATGATGCTCTTAACTATGGAAAGACCTAAGCCGAAACGGTTTTCACCTCGGCTGTGGGATTTGTCAGCGCGGTAGAAGCTGTCCCAAATCTCGTCTGTTTCAGCTTCGCTTATGCATTCGCCGGTGTTGAAAACGCTAACGCGCAGATTGCCGTTATTCTCCACAACATCAAGTTTAATTAGCTTCTCGCCGTCGCAATGCGAAACAGCGTTGTTAATATAGTTTTTGAGCACTATTTCAATCTTATCCCTTTGCGCGTAGCACATACAGCCCTCCGGGATATTATTCACCGCGGTTATCCCGTGCTTTCTGAAAAACAAGGCGAAATTGCTGAAAAGGTCAGCCGCCTGCTTGCCAAGGTCGTAATTCTCCGGGGTAAAGGGCTGAGTCTTGCTGTCAAGCTTTGATAATTCAAGCAGCTCAACAACAAGCAAATTCATTTTTTTGGTTTCTTCATTTATTATTCTGCAATATTCGCTCAGAACCTGAGGGTCATCGCTTATGCCCGCGGCAAGGCCCTCCGCATAGCCCGATATGATGGCAATCGGCGTTTTTAACTCGTGCGAAACATTGTTGATGAAGGATTTACGCGCGTCGTCAAGCGCGTGTCTTCGCTCGATATCACGCTCGAGCTGCTCGTTCTTGTCCTGCAAATCCATAAGTGTCGTGTCAAGTGTGTCTGACAGGGTGTTAATGCTCTTGCCGAGCTCGCCGACCTCATCGTTGCCGTAGCTTCGGCATTTTCGTTTGAAGTTCAGCGCCGCCATATCACGGGTAACATCGTTCATCTCGACAATGGGCTTTGTGAATTTACTGACAAAGAAATATGTTAGCGCCGACATGATAAGGCAGATTACAACCGCGATTAAATTGAAGACGCTGACAGAAGCCTCAACATTGCTGTTAACCGTCGCGACAGGGGAGAATATATGCAGCGTTTCGCCGCTTTCGAGCAGGGTAGTAAGAACAAAGTACTCCGCGCTGGTCGCAACCTTTTGCCGCTTTTCAAAAAGACTCGGCGAGGGCGTAAAATTATATGTATCGCGCAAAACAGTTTGTGAAAACTCCGAACCCTCAGCACCCGATGTGGGGAAGTGCCCGCTGCTTAACGCGGAGGAGCTGTCCTTCGATGTATAAATAAGAGTACCGTCATTGAGAAGCATTTCAAAGGAAATGTTGTTATTGATTGCGATGGCGTAAAGGTCAAAGTAATATGTAATGCTGCTCGGGTCAAGCGAGTTGATGTTTTCGGATACCTCAAGCAGCTCCTGCGAAGTTTGGTGGGCGAGAACACGGTAAAGAATCGGTCTGTTTGAGATTGAAATAAAAATAAAGCACAAAACCAGGATGGTTACAATAGCCCTGAAAAGCTTAATCCTGATTCTGCTCATCTTATGCTTTTTTTGCGATTTGCCCAATGCAATTACACCTCAATTTTATAACCCATACCGTAAACTGTTTTTAAATTTGCTTCGCCCCAAGAGCCAAGCTTAGTCCTGAGCCGCGCGACATGAGAGTCAACGGTTCGCGGGTCGCCGATATAGTCAACGCCCCATATATCGTCAAGCAGCTGCTCGCGTGTGAAAATCCTGCCGATGTTTTGGAGCAGCTTGAGCAGAATGTTGTATTCTTTGATTGTCAGGTCAATGTTTTCACCATCGAGCTTGACAACATGGGCGGGGATGTCAATGCTGAGCTTGCCGCAGGTCAGGATATCGCCATTGTGCGACGCTCCGCTCTCTGCGCGCTTGAGGAGAGCCTCAATGCGCTTAACAAGCACGCTCGGGCTGAAGGGCTTTGTAACATAATCGTCAGCGCCCGCCTCAAAAGCTGTCAGCTGGTCAAACTCCTGGCTGCGCGCGGTCAGAATAAGCACAGGTATTGAGCAGGCCTTGCGAATAATTCGGCAAACCTCCCAGCCGTCAATTTCAGGCATCATAATATCAACAACCGCAAGGTCAATGTCGCTGCATTCTTCAAACTTCTTAACCGCGTCGGCGCCGTCAACTGCCTCAACTGTTTCATACCCCGCGTTTTTAAGAAAGTCGCACACAAGTCTTCTTATAAGCGCCTCGTCATCCGCAACAAGGATTTTTTTCATTTTATCATTCCCTTCGACTGATAGTTCAAGGATAAATAATTATTACAATTATATCATATTCTGTATGTCTAAATCAAGTAAAAAAAACAGTTAAACATGACAGCTTAACAATATATTTGTAAATATTTTAAAAAATGCTTGTAATATTAAATTAATATTAGTATAATAAGGCATATTTATGTTGGAGGCGTGTTATTTTGGCAATTGCAGATTTTTTCGGCAATAAAATAAGGCACGCTTCTTCGGAAAGGCGGTTGAGTTATGCTTGGCAAATATGTCAGGGTAAGAATAACCAATCCTATCCGCTCCCTAAACAGACAGTTTGGGTTTGTTTATCAGCTCAATTTTGGAGCGATTGAGGGCAAAAAGCGTTATGACAGCGTATCATCGGGTGCATATATCATGGGCATCAATCACCCCGTCAGGACCTTTGACGGCAGGGTGATAGCGGCAATCAGGCGAAGTGACGGCAGTCTGCCTGTTTATGTCGTTGCCCCGAAGCATATGCGCTTTATCTCTTATCAAATCGAAGACGCTATTGCTTTTGCCGAAAAGGACCGCGAATACAAGCTTGATTGCTTATATGAGCGCTCATGCGGCGCGGTGGTTTACAGAATTATTAACGGTGAGCTGCGTTATCTTCTGATTAAAAACAGGCGAAGCGCACACTGGGGCTTCCCAAAGGGCCATGTCGAGAAGGGCGAAACCTTTGAGCAGACCGCTATTCGCGAAGTGCTTGAAGAAACGGGGATTCACATCAAAATCCTTCCGCAGTTTGAATCAAAATCCGAGTATACCATTCAGGGGCGGGTCGAAAAATCCGTTACAATTTTTTTGGCCAAAACAGCTGACACCCAGACAACGATTCAAAAGGAAGAAATTGAGGATTATATCTGGCTGAGCTTTGACAAGGCTATGGAAACACTGCGCTTTATTAACGACCGCAATATACTTCAAAGCGCGCACGATTTCATAGAAGAACAAAAAATCTACTGATGCGGTGCTTGGAGGCGTTTATTTGACCGAGTCTATAACCGAGTATTTCGTTGGTTTACTTGGTGGTTCGATACCCAAGGAACTAATCATATTCTTTATATCATTGTTGCCCGTTCTTGAGCTTCGCGGGGGTATGATTGCCGCGAGCCTGCTCGGGGTGGGCTTTGTTCCTGCTTTTATCATTTGCTATATCGGCAATATCCTGCCTATACCGTTTATTCTAATGTTTATCAGGCGGATTTTTCAGTTTTTGCGTGATAAACGCGGATTCAAAAAATTAATTAACGCCCTCGAGTTGCGCTCGCTAAGGCAAAGCGAAAAAGTTATTCGCTGGCGCAACTGGGGCTTGCTGGTGTTCGTCGCGATTCCGCTGCCCGGCACAGGCGGCTGGACCGGAGCGCTGATTGCCGCGCTGCTTGATATGAGGATTCGCACTTCTTTCCCGATAATATCGCTCGGCGTGCTGGTTGCAAACCTTATAATGTCATTCTTTTCATATTTTTTGCCCGCTATCCTGGCGTGAACCAGACCCCGAACTTACAACATAAAACCGCAGTCAGATGATATCTGTCTGCGGATTTTTAATAATATTCTGTTTCGCCAAAGAAGGTATCTCTACAGGCATTTAACATTTTACTTGTAATTTTCTCAAGCTCCTGAGGGGTTGCGTCAATATCGCCGCTCAACCAGGAAATCATCACGGCTTTTAAAGCGCCCGCAATAAAGCTAAGGTAAATTGATGCTTCCTGCTGAGAAATATTAACCTCATCGTGCGATAATATCTCCATAAGCATTCTTTCGCGAAATCGCTCAAGCAGGCGTGAAAGAAACCCCTTTGCCGTATCCGAAAGAATGAGCATTCGATAATACTCAGGGTCGGAAGAAATCACATCGCAGAATTTCCCGACGCACAGGGAAGGGTTAAGCATTATTGCGCCAATGCCAAGCTCACGAACCGAGGATATAACCGCGATTATTTCTTCACGCTCAATTTGAGCAAGCACCCCCTTAACGTCAGGGTAATGCGCATAGAATGTAGCGCGGCTGACTTTTGCGCGTTTAATGATATCAGCCACGGTGATTTTGGATACGTCCTTTTCGTGAAGAAGCGACACATAGGCGCGCTTAATTTGCTGCTTTGAACGAATCGCGCTTTTGTATTCCGCTTTTGCCATTTGTGCCACCTCCCTAACATATATAATTTGATTTTAATCTAACTAGCTATATTTGTCAACTAATCTTTAAAAAGTAAATTATTTATTGATTACCCGCGTGCGGTGTGATAGAATACCAATTAACAGATTTTGAAAGGTCTTGATATTATGAAGCTTGTAACTCAAACTGATGTGACAGCGGCGCGCCTGGGGGAGCAAAAGGCGGTTGAAGTGATTTGCCAAAGCGGCTTTGACGGTATTGATTATTCGATGTTTGATATGGACGAGGATGATTGCGTACTTAACACGCCCGCTTACCTCAGCCATGTGCGCGAGCTTAAAAATATTGCCGATTCTTACGGCGTAACCTTTGAGCAGTCGCACGCGCCGTTTCCGTCATACCGTGTGAACGACAATAAATATAATGATACGATAATCGACAGAATAGAGCGTGCCATCGAAATAACCGCTCTGCTCGGCGCGAAAATTTGTGTTGTGCACCCCGTTGCTCTCAGAGACGGTCAGCGCGAATTCAATATGAATTTGTACAACGGTCTTCTGCCGAAAGCAAAGGAGTGGGGCGTTAAAATCGCGCTCGAGAATATGTGGGGCACGGTCAATTACGGCGGCGTTCGCCGTATCGTCCATAATGTTTGCAGCAGCCCAGAGGATTTTAACAGCTACCTTGACGCGCTGCCCGAGGAGTACTTCACGGGTTGCCTTGACCTTGGCCACTGCGGTCTTGTGGGTGAGGACACGGCGGATATGATACACAAAATGGGCGGCAAACGCATCAAAGCGCTGCATATCCACGATAATAACTTCGTCGAGGATTCGCACACGATACCGTACCTTATGAAAATGGACTGGACCTCAATATTAAAGGCTTTGGGTGAAATAGACTACTCCGGTAATTTCACCTATGAGGCAGACCACTTTCTGATAAAATTCCCTGATGAAATGCTGCCCGCCTGCAACAAATTCATGTGCGAGCTCGGCAGATATATGATGAGCGAAATTGAAAAGTACAGGGTAGTTTAAAGATTTTTTCTGCACTTTGGTTGTCCTGTCGGCTAAATAAATCAACCCCATTTGTCAGACAATTATCACTTTGTCAGACAAATGGGGTTAACTTTATTTATATCAATTGTTTTAATTACTGATTTCTTCGCAATTGTTAGTTGCAACGATATTAATACCCGTACCGAGAATATTATTAACAAGCACATCGCCGATTTTAACCGGCGCGGTTATCTGAACCCCTCTGATGAAATCCGCGCACTCCATAATTTTACCCTTTGGAATTGCGCCTGATGATTTGCAGGGCACAACCGCGCACTCGCCGCCTATGACCTTTACCGTAGTGGTAAGGCTGCGTTTGGGGTTAGTGCATTCGTTTCGCGCGTATGTTTCGCCGCGCTTACAGGTGTTGCCCGCGATTGAAGTAATCTCACCGTTGTCAAGCTCTACAGTAACAGGGCAGCCCATAGGGCAGGCGACGCAAATAATGTTTTTCTGCATAATTTATCCCTCCACAGAAATTTCAATCACACCGCCCTTGGCAAATGTGGAAAGGACCTCTGCTTTAATCAGAACATCCTCCATTTCGCCGGGTGCAAGGCGAGGCCGCTTGCGTGAAAGAATCTCTTTGCCGTCATACTTAACAACTACTTTAGCATTTTTATAAACTCTTCCCACTCTGAAATAAAGCTTAACATCGGCACCGTGGTGGATATTTACCTTTTGAGGCACTACATAACGAACGCCGTTAACGCCCTTTGTTGTGATGTATTCAGGCTCACCGAGTTTGCCTTGTACGAATTTCGCCGCGCCTTCGCCGGCTGTCTGGCTCTCAAGGGTAACGTAGTCAACCAGGTCGTGAACGTGTAACACATTGCCGCAGGCGAAAACGCCCTTCTGCGAGGTTTCGCGGTTTTCGTTGACAACCGCGCCGTTTGTAACTCTGTCAAGCTCAATGCCGACGCCGCGTGTAAGCTCATTTTCGGGGATAAGACCGACCGAAAGCAGCAGGGTATCACATTCAATGTATTCCTCTGTGCCCGGTATGGGGCGAAGATTTTCGTCAACCTTTGCAATGGTAACGCCCTCAACCCGCTCTTTACCGTGAATACCGATCACCGTGCAGCTAAGTCGAAGCGGAATGTTAAAATCATCAAGGCACTGAACAATGTTCCTTGTAAGGCCGCTTGAATAGGGCATAAGCTCGCACACCATCTTAACCTCGGCGCCTTCGAGAGTCATCCTGCGCGCCATGATAAGGCCGATATCGCCCGAGCCGAGAATAACCACCTTTTTGCCCGGCATATATCCGTTAAGGTTAACATATTTTTGCGCCGTGCCCGCGCTCATAATGCCTGCGACTCTGGTACCCGCTATGTTAAGAGCGCCTCTTGGCCTCTCGCGGCAACCCATTGAGAGGATGACCGCTTTTGCCTGAATCTGAATAAGCCCGTCAGTTTTGTTGACGGCAATAACCTGATTATCCGAAGTTATCTCAAGCACCATTGTATCTGTTTTGTACTCAATTTTTTGCTCTTCAATGAGAGAAATGAATCTGTCAGCGTATTCGGGACCCGAAAGCTCCTCGTGGAAATAGTGAAGCCCAAACCCCGTGTGAATGCATTGCACGAGTATTCCGCCGAGACTCTCGGCTCTTTCAAGAATGAGAATACTGTCAATGCCGCATTCCTTTGCCTTAAGAGCCGCCGCCATACCCGCGGGACCGCCGCCGACAACTACTATATCGTAATTCAGCATCTGTTTGCCCTCACTTCGTTCTCCCAAAGAGTATTTTAGAATTGCCGCCTGATTTGGTTATCTCGTTAAGCTCAACACCAAGCTCTTTTGCGAGCAGCTCAACAACCTTTGAACCGCAGAAGCCGCCCTGGCAGCGGCCCATTCCTGCCCTAGTTCTGCGCTTAACGCCGTCAACGTCTCTTGCACCGGCAGGTGCGCGGATAGCGTCAAGGATTTCACCCTCTGTTATTGTTTCGCAGCGGCAAACAACTTTGCCGTATGCGGGATTTTCTTTTATTAGCTCGCTGCGCTGCCGGGAGTTCATGTGCCTAAAGTGAGCAGGCTTCTTTCGCGAGGGATTAAAGCCGTCCTTTTCGCCGGCGCCCGTGGCCTTGATAATTATATCAGTAAGATATATGGCAATTGCGGGAGCGGAGGAAAGACCGGGGGATTCAATACCGGCGGCATTGATGAATTTACTGTTCTTTTTGCTCGGTTCAAGTATGAAGTCATCGTACTCGCAATGAGCCCTCAAGCCCGCGAAGGAGGTGATAACCTCGCGCGTGGTAAGCGAGGGTACAGAGAGCTTTGCCTTCTCGAGCACGCTTGCAAGCGTGTCCGATGTGGTGGAATTATCTTCCTTATCCTCAATATCAATTGCGCTCGGCCCCAAAAGCAGATTGCCGTCAACGGTGGGTGTGACGAGAATGCCCTTGCCCATTTCGTTCGGGCACTGGAAAATAACATGATTCACAAGATTGCCGACACTTTTATCAAGCACCATATATTCGCCCTTGCGAGGGATGGTTTTAATTGAATCATCACCGATGAGCGCCGCGACCTCATCACAGTGAACGCCCGCCGAGTTGATGATATATTTTGCCTGAATGGTTTGCTTGCCGTCCTTGAGAGTAAAGGTATCATCAGTAAAATCAATTTCAGAGACGGAGAAATTTCTTATAAAGTCAGCACCGTTGCCCGCTGCGCATTCCGCCGCCGCGATTGTCAGCGCATAGGGGCAAACTATGCCCGCCGTGGGTGCCCAAAGCGCCGCTACCGCTTTTTCACTAAGGTTCGGTTCAAGCTCATGAAGCTCTTCGCTCTCGATAATTTCAAGTCCGGGCACACCGTTGACAGCGCCCCTTGCAAGCAAATCTTCAAGGGTTTTACGCTCGGCTTCTGAAAAAGCCACAACATATGAACCAATGGGATTATAAGGAACGAACAGCTCCTCGCATAGCCCCGGCATGAGGGCAGTGCCCTCAACATTAAGCTTTGCTTTAAGAGAGTCGGGCTTCGCGTCAAACCCGGCGTGAACAATTGCGCTGTTCGCTTTTGTCGTTCCCATCGCCACATCGTTGAATCTGTCAATAAGTGCAACCTTTAAGTTGTAGCGGCTGAGCTCTCTTGCGGTCAGCGAGCCGATAACACCGGCGCCGACAACAGCAACGTCATAAATCATTTAATGACCTCCGTAATATTTATCTCCAAACATATACTATACCGCATTTCACTATATATTTCAACAATTTAAAGTATTTTTTGCTTGATTTTTTCTTTGCCGAGTATCAGGGCGGCAACAATCATCACAATGGGAAATATTATCGAAAAAAGTAAACCTGTTTTTAGATCATCGCCGATCGCGCTTGAAACAAGCCCCACGCTGGTCGGTCCGACAGCGCAGCCAAGGTCGCCCGCAATGGCAAAGAACGCAAACATCGCTGTGCCGCCTGTCGGAAAACGGTGAGCCGAAAGGCTTAACACGCCCGGCCAGAGTATGCCAACAGAGAGCCCGCACAGACCGCATCCCGCCAGGGCGATAATCGGGTTCGAAGCGCACGACGTGATAAGGTAGCTGATAACGCACAACGCGCAGCTGCCGATAATAAATTTGCGCAAATCAATTTTTTCGCTGAATTTGGCATAGAAAACCCGCGACACGCCCATCATCGCGGCAAACATACACGGACCGAGAAGGTCTCCGAGTGTTTTTGATACCTTGAGCCCTGTTTCAGCAAGTGTAGATGACCATTGGCACATCGCCTGCTCGGAGGAGCCGGCGCAAAGCATAAGGACAATAAAAACCCAAAACAGCTTTGTCTTAAATTGCTTAACTATCGGCGTAGCCTCTTCAGGCGCGCAAAGTCGATTAATCGGCACAAATGAGAAATATATTGAGTTTGCAAACGGTATTACTGCCCATAAGCAGGTAAGCAGCCGCCAATTGGATATTCCCACGGTCACAAAAAACAGCGTTGAAAGCAAAACCACCCCAACTTGTCCCCAGCAATAAAACGAATGTAGAAGGCTCATTGAAGCTGATTTTTGCTCTGTCGGGCATGCCTCGACGATAGGGCTTACCAATACCTCTGTCAGCCCGCCACCTATGGCATACAGCGTAATTGAAATGATAATTCCAAGGTAGCTGTTTTTCATTACAAACGGCAGCACTGCAAGAGCAACAAGCCCGGTCCCTGAAAACAGTTGAGCGGCCACCACGCTGACGCGGTAGCCGATCATATCCGCAAATTTTGCCGCCAGCAAATCAACAATCAGCTGAACAACAAAATTTACGGTTACCAAATATCCGATTTTTTTAAGCGAAACTTCAAAACTGTTTTGAAATGTGACAAAAAGAAGCGAGGCAAAATTGACGATAATCGCCTGTGTAATATAGCCGATGTAGCATGCGGCTATTGTGTGCTTAAAGTTATTCCTTATTGACATCTTAACTGGTAGCGGTTACTTCGTTGACAAGCTCGCTGTAGGCTGTGGCAATGTTAGAACCCGCGTTTTTGCCGGTTGAAACGATTTCCTCGTTTTCGGTGAGAATCGAGTGCCAGTTATTGTCGGAAAGGATGTAGCCTATCTGGTCATTCGTTATGCCGAAGACAATCAGCTTTTTGCTGCCCGCAAGGCTCTGGAATGAGGGATATGACCAATCGTCGCCCGTCCACGAATCAGCCGCGGTTGTAGCTCCGCCGAAAGCGATTTCGGGCGCGAGCTCGCCGGGTATAATCGCGACCGCAAGGTCTTTACCGAATTCGGCATAGCCGATCTCCGTAATTAATTCATATTTACCGAAGCCCGACTTCACAACCTTGTTGAGCAGAAGCCCGCACTTCGCGGCGAGAACAAGAATGTTATTCTCAACAGGGAGAGTTATCTCATTAAAAGCAATGTTAAGAATGGGAGCGACGGCGGTATCGTTATTAATTGAGCAAACAAGCTTGCCAAGAGTATCGCCAAAGGCGGCAAGATTCGCGTAGCGGTCGCCGTATTGGTCGACTAATGCTTGGTCGGGAACAAGGCTGTCGCCGTACTCGGAGGTTATCGCAAGCTCCGCGCCCTGAATGTAGAAGAAATTCGCGTCTGCGTTTTCGGCAATGTATTGCTCCATATAATAAGGATAGTCGCCTGTGACAACAGTACCTGCTGCGCCGTTGCCTACGCAGTGAATCGCGCCGTTGACAAGCCAGGTTTCCTTGCCGTTTTCGGCATTGGGAACAAAGCGAAGGCGGTTAAGATTGCCGTCAAAAACCTGCGGGTCACGCTTATCATGGATGTAGCGGCTTGCGTCAACCGTGCCGAAATAGAGACTGCCGCTCTGCATACTCTCAACGGCGTTTTTCATCGAATCAACCGTAACGGTGAAAAGATGCTCCATAAACTCTTTGTTTTGACCGCTTTCAAGCTCTTTGCCGAGAATATTCTTGATGCAGGCGGTGAAAAGCGCACTGATTATGTTGCCGTTCATGCCGAAGGTATCAACGCAGCTGTGCTGATGAAGCACGGAAACATTGACGGCGTTAATATCAAGATTATGAGCGTCCGCGTATTCCTGGAAACGCGCGCGGATTCTGCGCACATCGGTGTTGGCGAGACCATAAGCGTCAAGTGTCGCAAAAATTGTAATGCCTCTGCCGTCGGATATGGCGACTGTGCGCACTCTCTGGTCGTCACGCACCTCGGTAGCAAGCTTCTTCGTCACCGAAAGGCTGCCGCCGACATAGTGATCCTCGGTAAGCTCGTTGCCCGTTTGCAGCGAGGCGCTCGCGTATCCGAGCGACCAGGCGGCATTATTGCCGGGCTCGCTGATAAACTCAGCGTTTGACATACCGGGGTAGAAGTTTTCGCTTACATAATCCTCAGCATTTTCCCAATTCGGGGTTTTAATAACAGCGGCAAGCCCGCCCGCGATAAAGTTTATCGCGCTGTCGAGCGCTGAATACACCGCGGGGTTTTCGCCCTCGGCATAGACGGGTACGCAAAGTGCCGATAACGCAAGGGTTAGCACAAGAGCAAATGAAACAAACTTTTTAAGCATGATGTATTATTCCTTTCGATTAGTTGAGTCCCTTGAGAGTTAAATCGCCGGGCTTAATAATTTTATACTTTCGCATAATTTCCGAAACAACCAAGGTAATAATCGCGGGAGCGATAAAATGCATAATAGCAATTTCAATAAGTATAATCTTTGGCGAAACACCTGAGGCGATCATTGCCTTGTATGTCATTATCTGACCGACAAGGCCTGATGTCCCCATACCCGCGCCAGAGGGGAGGCATTCCATAGCGAGCAGCTTTGTCGAAATCGGACCGAGGATTGCGCTCGTAATAATCGGCGGTATCCATAAAACAGGTTTTTTCACGAGATTAGGCATTTGAAGCATTGATGTGCCGAGACCCTGAGCTAAAAGTCCGCCGAATCTGTTTTCGCGGTAGCTCATAACCGCAAAACCTATCATATGTGCGCTACAGCCGACAACCGACGCGCCGCCCGCAATGCCGGTAAGCCCCAAGATAATTGCGAGAGCCGCGGAGCTGATGGGCAGGGTAAGAACAATTCCCATAACTACGGCAACAACGATGCCCATAACTATCGGCTGGTTCTCAGTTCCCCAGTTGACGATATCGCCAAGCATGGTCATGAACCTTGAAATCGGGGGGCCGAGAAGAAGACCTACCGTAGAGCCCGTAAGAATCGAGAAAGCAGGTGTCAGGATAATATCAAGCTTTGTCTTGCCGCTGATAAGCGTGCCAAGCTCAATTGCGACCAACGCCGCTATAAACGCGCCCAGAGGCTCACCGGGACCTTTGTATGCAACAACGCCCGCGTCTATGAGCGTGCCGGCGATGATTTTGCTTGCGAAAGCGCCAACCATACCCGCTCCTGCGGCGGAAATCGTTACAAGAGGAGCCGCCTTGAATTTGCAGGCAACGCCAACGCCTATGCCCGCGCCTGTGATAGATTTAACAACAGCGGTGATGGCAACAAGGTAGCTGCCCACGGTGCCGCCGATGAGCGTGCCTATCTGCTCAACTATTGTGCCGATAATCAGGGTTGCGAAAAGACCGATTGCCATACCCGATAATCCGTCAATAAAGATATGATTAAGCACTTTTTTAATATACTTCATTTTATTTTTCCTCGCTCAGCAAGCCTTTAACTGCCTCTAAATAGAGCTGCGCGATAAACCTTGAGCCGTTCTCATTCGGATGAACACCGTCCGGAGAAAAGAATAGGGGGTCATTCTTAACACAAGCGGCTGCAAACAGCCCGTCAAGAGGAATATAATAATCCGCGTATTCCCTTGCAAGAGTGCGTGTTATGTCAATTTTGGGGTCTAAATCTGCTCTGAAAAAAGCCTTATCCGCGACGGGCAGTAAGAACTGCTCGATTATCAGAATTTTTGCATTGGTTTTTTCTTTGATTTCGCTGAGAACCTTGCGGTACTGCGCCTCATACACCGCGTCATCAATCCATTCCCTGGTTGACGCCTTGTGCCAGGTGTCATTGACACCGATATGTATTGAAACGATGTCGGGGTTAATGTCGATGAAGTCCTTTTGCAGTCGGGCAACAAGGTCCTTGGTCTGGTTGCCGCTTATGCCGAGGTTGATGAACTCAATGTCCTTATCCGGATAATACTGCGAGATTAGCTCTGCGGCGTATTTGGGGTAGCCTTCGCCCAAGTCGTGATAGTCTTCCCTGCGTCTGCCTGCGTCAGTTATACTGTCTCCCTGAAAAAGAATCCTCATAATATTTCACTTCCTAAAATTTATCAACAATTGTCTTTAATGAATCAATAATTTTAATCTGCTGCGGACACTTGCTTTCGCAGTTTCCGCATTCAACGCATAGCGAGGCGTTCACCTCAATATCGGGGAATATTTCTTTAACCCTGCGTCTGCCGCCTGATGTTATTTCGTTGTAAGCGGCAAATACCTTCGGTATTTTAACGCCCGAGGGGCAGGGCATGCAGTATTCACAGCCGGTGCAAGGCACAACGGTGAGGGAGTCAAACTCTTTCTTAGCCTTTGCGAGCATATTCAAATCAGCCTGTTTAAGCATACCCACAGCGGCCTTATCGGCATAGGCAAGGTTATCGCTCACCATCTGCTCACTGCCCATTCCGCTTAACAGCAGCGAAACCTCCGGGCGGTTCCACAAGAAGTCAAAAGCCCATTCAACGGGGGATTTAGAGCCGTCAAGAAGCTCCTCAACGTTCTTCTTCGGGCAGGCGAGCTTACCGCCGAGCAACGGCTCCATAACAATAACGCCAAGGCCCTTTTCGGCGGCGTATTCAAGCCCTTCAATGCCCGCTTGACTGTCAACATCAATATAGTTAAGCTGAATCTGGCAGAATTCAAAAATATCACATTCGTCAAGAACCTTCTCGAAAACCTCAAGGTCATCGTGAAAAGAAAAACCGATGTGCTTAATAATGCCTTTTTCACGCGCCTGAAGCATTTTATCTATAAGGCCGAATTTTTTAACCTTTGTTTCCCACGACTCGTTATTGACCGAGTGAAGCAGGTAATAATCAATGTAATCGGTTTGAAGCTTAGAAAGCTGCTCGGAAAGAAGCCTGTCAAAATCCTGAGCCGAGGCGACATTCCAAAGCGGCAGCTTTGTGGCGAGGCTTACCTTCTCGCGGTACCCGTCCTTTAACGCTTTGCCTACAATAAGCTCGCTGGTACCGCCGTGATAGCCATAGGCGGTGTCTATGTAGTTAACGCCGTTGTCAATTGCATTTCTCAATAGTTTAATTGCTCTCGGTTCATCAACTGATCTGTCATTGCCTTCCTCAAGAAGCGGGAATCGCATACAGCCAAAGCCGAGCGCCGAGGCATTAAAGCCGGTGTTTCCGAGTTTTCTGTATTTCATAAACTCACCATCTTATAAGTATTTTTAACATTCTAACACATAGCGTATTCAAAAACAAGATTTAATGCATAAAAATGCCGCAGTAAAAAACTGCGGCACTGCGCTTTTTGATGTAAAGAGGAAACGGAGCATTACAGACCTTTAACCGCTTCGCACAGGGCAGCCATTTCATCTTTGCTGAGCGTAACGCCCTTGCCCATCTTTTCGTGCTCGGGGGCCCATTCGCGAATATCATATTTGGGGTCTCTGCCATTCCAGCTGATAAGATTGAGTTCTTTGGTCCAGCCCTTGGGGTTTTCGGAAAGAACGGCAACCGACTCAACAATTTCGTATGTGAATTCGGGCATAGTTATTCTCCTTTCATTTTACAATATTTCCTTGTTATTATAATACATTTCTTTTTAAAAGTAAATACCTTTTTTAATTTTTTTTATTTTATAATTAAAATTATAATCAAATTAATTGCAAAAGGTAAGTATCCCACACCGAGTGCTCAATTTCATCACTCATCAGCTCAAAAAACACGCTTCTCGCATAGGCATCACTGTTGACAAGGTATGTATTTCGGTATTCATCGTAGGCGTCGAGCTCATCTTCAATAGCCATTTTCAGCGCGGTTTTCGCATCGGACGGAACATTCACGGCAACGGGCATAATTTCCGGTCTGCATCGGTACAATCTGATATACAGCTCACGGAGCATAATGAAATGCTTTATTTCGTCATCCCGAATTTTTCCGATTATTTCGCGGTGCTGCGGATTGGTGAGCATTTCACTCAGATGCTGGTAAAAATCCGCCGCGGCCTGTTCATCTTTCATAAATCCCGATAAAAGTCCCTTACTGATTCTGTAATTGCAGTTATCCATATAATAACACCTCCGAGTCATTATATGCAAAAATATATGCTTTGTTATTAATTTAAAAAACCAATTGAAACCGCTGACTTGAGTATGATTATAACTGTGATAAAAGCTTAATATTCCGGCGCTTTGTCATAATATATATATTGTATAGTAATGAGCGCTTAAGTGAACTGCGCTTCGCCGGTCCGAGAAAGCCTTTTTGTCAGGAGATTATCCGATAAATAAATGATGAAAGGTCAATGCTGAATGCGGACCTTTCTTTATGAATATTTTGGACATGGCTCACATATAGTTATCGTGAAAAGAAAAAGCGAGGAGAGATACTATGAGTTTTGATGCCATAACAAAAAAAATCGGGTTCAGCGAGCAGGTATTCGAGCACACCGGCGAGCAGTCGCTCAACGCCGATATAACCCTGCCTGATTATTGCCCCGAGATACAGCGAATCCTAAAATGCGAGGTTAGCGCGTATGTTACCAATGTTCAGAATTCCGCGGGCAGGGTGACAGCGGATGCCACGGCAAATGTCAAGATTATCTATGCCGCGGAAAACGGCAAAACGGGCTGCTATGAGCAAAGCTATCCACTGCAAAAGGTTACCGAATCAAGCCGCCTTGAGGGCAATGTTTCGGTGACTGTCAAGGTCAGCACCGATTACGCGAACTGCCGCGCAGTCAGCCCGCGCAGGGTTGAGGTTCACGCTGTGCTTACTTTCGTATTCAGAGCGTTTGCAAGGCGCGAGGAAAGCTTATTGTGCGAAGCGTGCGGCAGCGGCTTGCAGGCGCAAACGCGCGAATGTGAAACCGTGAGCGCCATCGGCTCGGTGCGCCGCAGTCTGCCTATGAGCGAGGTTGTTGAGGTCGGCTCAGATAAGCCCGCTATCTTTCAGATTATGAATGTTTCTTCGTGCGCCATTCCCAACGATGTTAAGCTGATTAACGGCAAAATGCTGCTCAAGGGTTCGCTTAATCTAAAAATCAGTTACATAGGCGACGGCTGCGAGAGCATTGAAAGCATTGAGCACACAATGCCGATAAGCCAGATTATCGAGCTTGAAGGCTTGAATGAGCAAAGCATTTATTCCCTTGAGCTTGACAGCTCAGGCACTCAAGCCGTGCCAAAGGTGGATTCAGCGGGCACTATGCGCCTAATTGATATAAGCGTGCCTCTCGTCGGAACGCTCAGCGCTTGGGACAGAAAAACGATTGAACTGATTAGCGATTTGTATTCAACCGAGTTCGAAACGCAAACTGAGCTTCGAAGCGTTGAAATCAGACGCTACCTTGACAGCACAAACACAAGCTTTGTCAACAAAGCATCCATTGACTGCCGCGGCAATGCGCCCTCGGTCGTTCTTGCTTCATGGTGCTCAGAGCTTAAATATTCCCTCTCGGGAAAGGATGATTCGCTCGCCGTTAACGGAACCTACACCGCGAATGTCCTTTACCGCGATAAAGAGGGTCAAACCGCTCATGTAGCAAAGCCTGTTGACTTCGAACATTTCTGTCGCTTAAAAGAGGGCGCGCCGCGCATTATCAGTGAGGGCGATATGCAGGTAACCGCCTGCTCCAGCGCCGCGACAGGTGACGGCAACATTGAAATGCAAACGGAGCTTTTACTCAGCGCGGCGGCATTCTGCACACAGGTTGAGCGATATGTCGGCGATGTGACCGTGAACGAGGAAGCGCCCAAGGAGCACAGCGACTGCGCGCTTACCGTGTATTATTGCGGCAAAGACGAAAAGCTTTGGGACATTGCCAAGAGTTATAACACCACAGTTGAAGCAATCCGAAGCGAAAACCGCATTGACAGCGACATGCCTCAAAACGGCGATATGCTGCTCATACCGCGCTGATTTGAGGCAAAATAAAAAGCTGAGAGGATGCAATATGCATTCTCTCAGCAATTTTTTGTTAAAATTTAAATCAGACCGCGCGCGTAACCTTACCTGAACGAAGGCAGCGTGTGCACGCATAAACTCTCTTAGGGGAGCCGTTGACGACAGCCTTAACTCTTTTAACATTGGGCTTCCACGTTCTGTTGGAACGCCTGTGTGAGTGAGAAACTTTAATGCCGAAGGACACATCTTTACCGCAGTATTCACATTTTGCCATGTGTCGCACCTCCTTTTACTCGATAACAGATGATATATTAGCAGATGTTAACTGAAAATGCAAGCATTTTTTGATTTTTTTTATTTTTAATGTGATTTTCTATAACAATATCACTTATCATTTATCTGATTTGACTTTTATTTGCATTAATAGCGTGAATGGGAGCAATAATCCGAAATCCGGAGCGCTTTTTCCGCTCACATTAAAATAAAAAAACTACAACTTAAATGTGCAAAAATATTAATGGCGTCAAACCAAAAAAATTTAAAAAAACTATTGCTTTTTCTGTGGGAATAGTATACAATGCCAATAGAACATTTGTTTGTATATTGATTTTCGGAGGTTACTCTAATGTCAGATAAGCAAAAAGCGCTTGAAACCGCGCTGCAAAAGATTGAAAAAACATATGGCAAGGGTACAATAATGCGACTGGGTGAAAACGCCTCCATGAATATAGAGGCAATTTCCACCGGATCGGTTACGCTTGATTTGGCAACGGGCATCGGCGGCTTGCCAAAGGGCAGAATAATTGAAATATACGGGCCCGAATCATCGGGCAAAACCACGCTCGCTCTCTCTGTTGTCGCTCAGGCTCAGAAGTCAGGCGGCGAGGCGGCGTTTATCGACGCGGAGCACGCGCTTGACCCCGAATACGCGGCTAACCTCGGCGTTGATGTTGATTCCCTGCTTGTTTCGCAGCCCGACAATGGCGAGCAGGCGCTTGAAATTGCCGAGGCGCTTGTGCGCTCGGGCGCGCTGGATGTCGTCGTTATCGACTCCGTAGCCGCCCTTGTTCCGCGCTCTGAGATTGAGGGCGATATGGGCGATTCCCATGTCGGTCTGCACGCGCGTCTTATGTCGCAGGCTCTTCGTAAGCTCGCGGGCGCAATCTCAAAGTCAAGCACCAGCATTATATTCATTAATCAGCTGCGTGAGAAGGTCGGAGTTGTTTACGGCAATCCCGAGGTAACAACCGGCGGAAGAGCGCTTAAATATTATTCCTCAATCCGTATCGATGTGCGCCGCACCGAGTCGCTCAAGGGCGCGAATAACGAATTTATAGGTAACAGAACAAAATGCAAGGTTGTTAAGAATAAGGTCGCGCCTCCGTTTAAAGAGGGCGAGTTTGATATTCTCTACGGCAAAGGCATCTCCAAAGAGGGCGAGATTATCGACCTTGGCGTTAAGTTTGATATTATTCAAAAAAGCGGCGCTTGGTTCTCCTACGGTGAGATGCGCCTGGGGCAGGGCAGGGATAATTCCCGCGAGCTGCTTTGCTCAAACCCCGAGCTTTCGGATGAGATTGAGAAAAAGGTTCGCGCGGCAATGATGGATCAGGCAAAAGCGGCAAAGGCTACCCGCTCAACCAAGTCAATTACCGCCGAGAAGCCCGACGAAGAGCCTGAAGCGGCGCCCAAGCAAACCGCCGCGAGCGCGAGGGCGAAGCTTGATATCGTTATTGATGATGACGAATAATACCTATTATGAAGATAACCTCAAAAAACGGCAAAGGCGATAGAATACACATTTCAGTTGACGGTGAGTATCTGCTCACCGTCGATGCCTGTTATTGGTATACCTGCGGCCACACAGAAGGCGAAGAATTAAATGAAAAAGAGCTTGCTGCTTTTATAGAAGCGGCAGGCTTTCGCCGTACCTATAACGCGGCAATCAATATTTTATCATACCGCGACCACTCCGCGCGCGAGCTTGAGAATAAGCTTGTCTTGAAGGGGCACAGCCGCGAATGCGCCGCCGACGCTGTAGAAAAAATCAAGGCAGAGGGCTTTGTCAACGATGAACGCTATGCCGAAACACTTGCCGCGGATTTATTCGAAAGAAAGGGAATGTGTCCGCAAAAGATAAAATATGAGCTGATTTCGCGCGGAGTTTCAAGCCAAATTGCCGAAAATGCCGTCTTGGGCATTGACAAAGACAATATTTCGCGTATTATAGAATTATTATCTTCAAAATTTTCAAACAGGATATCTGACGAAAAAGGAATTAAAAAAGTATACAACTCGCTTCAAAGGCTCGGCTACCTCAGGAGCGATATTGCCGCCGCTTTGCGCAGTGTTGATATCGAAACTGGAACGGAGGATTAATTATGCAAAAAATCGGTATGATTTCACTCGGCTGCCCCAAAAATCAGGTTGACGCCGAAAGAATGCTTGCATGCCTTGACAGAAATATGTTTAAGATTGCCGATTGCTATGAAGGCGTTGACGCCGTTATTGTTAACACCTGCGGCTTTATTGATGAGGCAAAGCAGGAGGCAATTGAGAATATCCTTGATATGGCTCAGCTCAAAAAAGACGGCACTGTGGGCAAAATCATAGTTACCGGCTGCCTTGCTCAAAGGCATGGCGATGAAATATTTGAAGAAATCCCCGAGGTTGACGCCGTAATCGGAATCGGCGCGAACGGGGATATCGCCGATATTGTCAAGAGGGTAATTGACGGCGAAAAAATCGGGCTTTATCCTGATAAGGAGAGCCTGCCGCTTGTCGGCGAACGCCTGCTCACCACGCCCGAGTATTGGTCATACCTTAAAATCGCCGACGGCTGCTCAAACCGCTGTACTTATTGTACCATTCCCTCCATTCGCGGCGATTTTCGCAGTGTGCCGATGGAGGCGCTCATTGATGAGGCCCGCGGGCTTGCAAGCCTCGGTACAAAAGAGCTTATTCTTGTGGCTCAGGATACCACAAGCTACGGAATTGATATTTACGGCGAATTGCGTTTACCGATGCTGCTCGACAAGCTGTGCGAAATTGAGGGCATCGAATGGATAAGGATGCTATATTGCTATCCCGATAAAATAACCGATGAACTGCTTGAAACAATGGCGCGGCAGGAGAAGGTAGTTAACTACATTGATTTGCCCCTGCAGCATGCGGATGACGGTATTCTTAAGGCGATGAACCGCCGGGGCAACAGCGATTTTCTGCGCGAGACTATCGCGAGAATCCGCGCGGCATTGCCCGACTGCATTATAAGAATCACTATGATTGTCGGCTTCCCTGGCGAGGGCGATGAGGAATTCGAGAATCTGGCCGCCTTTGTTAACGAAATGGAGTTTGACCGTCTCGGCTGCTTCGCGTTTTCACCTCAGGAGGGTACACCCGCCTACGATATGGAGAACCAGGTTGATGATGAAACCAAGGCTCACCGCGGCGAAATTATTATGCAGGACCAGCTTGAGATAGTAACGCTTAAAAATCAGGACCGTGTCGGCAAAACCTATAAGGTGCTTGTTGAGAGCTATGACAGTTATTCCGACAGTTATAGCGGTCGCACATATATGGACGCTCCCGAAATTGACGGCAAAATCAACTTCACCACAGAGTTTGATTACAAAGAAGGCGATTTTGTATCCGTTCGCGTTATTGGTGTAAATGATTACGATTTAATAGGAAGGGACATTCGGTGCCTTTGATTAGAAGAAAGGAATATGAATGAATTTACCAAATAAACTTACACTTGCGAGAGTTATCCTTACCCCGCTTTATCTGCTTGTCATGCTGCTACAGTTTGATATGCACTATCTTGTGGCGTTGGTTATTTTCTCTGTCGCCGCGTCCACTGATTTCCTTGACGGCAAAATCGCCCGCAAACACAATCTTGTTACCACCTTCGGCAAGCTTGTTGACCCCGTTGCCGATAAAATGCTCACCACAGCGGCGATGCTCGCGTTTATGCAGCTTGGTTTGTGCAATATTTGGGTAGTCATGATTGTCATCACACGAGAATTTCTTGTCACCTCGTTCAGGCTTGTCGCCTGCGCGCAGGGTGTGGTTATCGCCGCCGGCATCTGGGGCAAGCTTAAGACAGTCAGCCAGATGGTTTTCAGCATCCTGATAATGATTCTTGCCCAGTTTTACGAATATTTCATGAAGTGGTCAACGCTGTGCACGCTTTCAAACATTTTGATGTGGATAACCGCCCTGCTTACGGTCATTTCAGGGGTTAAGTATATTGTTGACGGTATTAAAGTTGTTGACTTTTCTAAATAATCCGCATATAAGAGTAATAAACGATACTCGTAGCTACGGAGGTGACAAAAATGTTTGACCAGCTTAAAGAGGATTTGGCGTGCGTGAAGGAACGCGACCCCGCGGCCCGCTCGTCGCTTGAGGTTTATTTTCTTTATCCCGGTTTTAAGGCAATCCGAATGCACCGGCGTGCCAACCGCCTTTATAATCACGGGCATTACTTTCTCGCCCGTTGGCTTTCGCAGCGCGCTTCTAAACGAACGGGAATTGAAATTCACCCCGCGGTTAAAATCGGCAAACGCTTTTTTATTGACCACGGCACAGGTGTTGTTATAGGCGAAACAGCCGAAATCGGCGATGATGTTACGCTCTATCAGGGTGTAACCCTTGGCGGCACAGGCAAGGACACAGGCAAGCGCCACCCCACAATCGGCAACAATGTTATGATAGGCGCGGGCGCAAAGGTGCTCGGACCGTTCAAAATAGGCGATAATTCCCGCGTCGCCGCGGGCGCCGTAGTGCTTGAAGAAATTCCGCCTGACTCCACCGCGGTGGGCGTGCCCGCCAGGGTAGTCAAGCGTAACGGGGTTAAGCTTAACGACCTTGACCAGGTGCATATTCCCGACCCCGTAGCGCAGGAGATTTCGCGCCTTGAGGCGGAAATTGAAGCTGTTAAAGAAGCGTTGAAAATCAAGGAGTAAAATATATGCGTATTTATAATACACTTACAAAAACGAAGGAAGAGTTCAATACCATAACACCGGGCGAGGCGAAGATTTATGCCTGCGGCCCCACGGTCTATAATTTCATTCACATCGGAAACGCGAGGCCAATCTGCGTTTTTGACGTTTTGCGCCGCTATCTTGAATATCGAGGCTACAAGGTTACCTTTATTCAAAACTTCACCGATATCGATGACAAAATCATCCGCCGCGCGAATGAAGAGGGCACTACCTTTACCGAGGTTTCGGAGAAATATATTGATGAGTTTAAAACTGACGCGAAGGGACTCAATTTCCGCGAGGCTACCGTTCACCCAAAAGCGACTGAGAATATAGACAAAATCATTGAAATCGTCAAGGGGCTTATCGATAAGGGCTTCGCGTATGAATCACAGGGCGATGTATATTTCAGCCCGTCGAAATTCGAGGGCTACGGCAAGCTGTCCCATCAGCCGATTCAGGAGCTCGAGAATGGCGCGCGCGTAATGGTTGGCGAGATAAAACGTGAGCCGATGGATTTCGCGCTTTGGAAGGCTGCAAAACCCGGCGAGCCGTTTTGGGATTCGCCGTGGGGGCAGGGCAGACCTGGCTGGCACATTGAGTGCTCCGCCATGGCTTGCCGCTACCTTGGTGAAAGCATCGATATTCACTGCGGCGGGCAGGATTTGATATTCCCGCATCACGAAAACGAGATTGCTCAGAGTGAATGCTACACGGGCAAGCCCTTTGCGAACTATTGGATGCACAACGGCTACATCAATGTTGATAATATCAAGATGTCAAAGTCGCTCGGCAACTTTTTTACCGTTCGCGATGTCGCGGCGAAATATGGCTATGAGCCTATTCGCTACCTTATGATATCCTCACATTACAGAAGCCCGATTAATTACAGCATCGATACTATTGAGCAGTGCAAGGCGGCTCTTATGCGACTTTACACCTGCCGTGACAGTCTTGATTTTGCGCTTAAAAGCGCCGCCGCGGGCGAGCTTGATACGGCTGTTGCCGACTCTCTCGATTCTTACAGGGAGCTGTTCATCACCGCCATGGATGATGACTTGAATACTGCCGATGGCATCTCATACATTTTTGAGCTTGTGCGCGATATCAATTCAAAGGTGCTTAACGGCCAGGCGAGCGTCGAAACTGTCAGACACGCCACGGCTCTTTTTGATGAGCTTACAGGGGTGCTGGGGCTTGTTTATAACCGCAAGGCTCAGGTGCTCGACGAGGATATTGACGCTATGATAGCCGAAAGAACCCAGGCAAGAAAAGACAAGAATTGGGCAGAGGCCGACAGAATCCGCGATGAACTTAAAAATATGGGGATAATCCTTGAGGATACACCGCAAGGCATAAAGTGGCATAAGGAATAGTTCAACTTTTTATCAAATTTCGACAGAATAATTTTAATTATTCCATTGCAGCTATTGCACAAGCACACGAAATATGCTAAAATATGACATATTTTGTAACTTGTGAGGGCTGTGTGTGGATAAGCGTTATTTAAAGATAATCAGCGGCATGAAGCGGATTTTTTCCGTTTTTCTGTCGCTGCTTTTGTTTTTCGCTTTAGCAAGCGATTGCTTTTGCGCGTCAATAACTATTGACGGTATTCCTAGAAACGCTGAGTGGATTGAAGTGCCGCTGAAAATGATTATTAATGAGGGAGACGAGAGTAACTGTGGCGTAAAATCTGCATTTATAAAATATATTATAGACAATGATGAAAACGCGGTGTATTTATATTTTAATGTAACATGTGCCGAGATCACCGACGATAATCAGAAGTGCGGAATATCATTGAGAATAAACGATTCTGCACCCATCACTTCCACTGTGCAGGATATCCCCGACAGCCCCGACACGGATTTATACAGCATTGAGTCCTGCACAGCCGTTTGGAATGAGAAGGACTTTGCGTGCGAGATGAGAGTTGGCTTTAAGTTTGGCGTTGCTCCGGAAACTAATCTAAAAATTCGGTTTATCGATGCAAACGGCGTGAAGTCAAATGAGTATTCGTATAGTCTGCCAAACCCTGAATACACCGGAACAACTGTGGGTGTTCTCGGTGGAATTAATAATGGTACAGCGTCTAATACGAAAACCACCAAGCCGACAACCCAAAAAACTACTTTGCCGCCCACGACAACGAGGTACAGCCGCCCCGAGCGTACACGCCGCGAAACAACCACAATCAAGGCGAGCAGGAAAAAATCCGAAAAATCAACCTCTATTAAGGTCGTAACGAGCGTTGTTAAGGTCATTGAGAATAAGACCG
Source organism: uncultured Clostridium sp. (assembly GCA_964448835.1). Lineage (GTDB taxonomy): Bacteria > Bacillota > Clostridia > Oscillospirales > Acutalibacteraceae > CAG-177. Next base: position 54,508 of record CAYUXK010000007.1, read on the forward strand.
CAAAGGTATCTGAAACCGATAAAACAACAACCACCGAGGCATCCGCCACGGCTGTTATGAACGCTAACGTAATCGAGCCGCAAACCTTGAGTTTGACTCAGAATACCAAAACCTCAAAGCGTAAGCAGACAGCCCTCGCCATCGGCAGCGCAGTCGCTTTCATAGCGCTTGCCGTGTGGGCTCTTTTGCCCGATAAGATTAAGCATAAAGGCGATGATGAGCAGCAAAGCTGATTGAACTGAATAGTAAAAGGCAACAATTTGCGGCGGCTGCCGAATAGGGTAACCGCCGCTGAACTTATCAATGAATGAATTTCATTTGGGTGCGTAATTATAACCAAATAATAAATAATATCAAAAAGTAATTGACAAAGCGGGCAGAATTTGATATTATACTTTCGCTCACAAAATGAAGCAGTAATGATCGAGGGCCATTAGCTCAGTTGGTTAGAGCAACCGGCTCATAACCGGTTGGTCCGGGGTTCGAGTCCCTGATGGCCCACCATTTTTCTAATTGAATAACAGCAGTTTAGGGGTATAGCTCAGCTGGTAGAGCAGCGGTCTCCAAAACCGCGTGCCGAGGGTTCAAATCCTTCTGCCCCTGCCATAAAAAAGCACCGTCATTTGACGGTGTTTTTTTTATGCTATGAATTAATAAGTTTGAACCCGAAGGCACGCGGAGCATGTCGGGGCGAACCTTGCCGCCGCTGCCTGCGGCAGAAACAGGCGGTAAGGTGAGGTGAAGAAACAAGGAGCAATGCGAAGCGCTCCAAGCGAGCAGAGCGACCATGTTTCTGAGGGGCAATCCAAATCCTTCTGCCCCTGCCAAATCTCCACATCGATTTTGATAGAATTTGTGTGGAGATATTTTCATACCCAAACCCCTTATATATCAACGGATTCAGCGTTTTGACATAAACAACAAACCCTGCAGTGGCTCAAAACCAAAGCAGGATTTTGTCATTTAATAGTATTTTGAATTATTAATCGTAAAATTTGAACCCGCTCATTTTCGTATTAGTTACAATTTGCGGTAATCGTGTGATTGTTGATTTAAGAGCGGTTTTTATGCCTTCTATTTTCTTTCTGCTGCCATTTCTTCAACCGTTTTGGTTTTTACAATAAAGCCTTCAACAGGTCTGTAAGGAACGGTTTTGTTTTCGAGTCTGATTTTAGCTTTTGCTATTTCTTCGCTATATTGCGGTAGCCATTGCTCTCCTGCAACGAGCATTTCATCAACCATTTGGATAATTTCATCCGGTGTGCAAACTGCGCCTGTAAGCGGGTCCATTAAGGCCGCTTGACGTAGCAGGTTTATGTCACCCTTTACTGCCGCTTCGACTGATAATCTTTGCACCCAAGCACTTTGAGAGCATATTGCGGCACAGCCGAGAGGTAAGTCACCGACTTTGGGAATTGAAATGCCGTTTCCGTCAACATAGCAAGGCACTTCAACAACACATTCATCGGGAAGATTTGTAATTGCGCCGTTATTCATAATATTGAAGTGACCCCTATAAGCTCTGCCTGTTTCAAGGCCTTCAATAATATAACTTCCGTGTTCGTTTGAACGGTTTTCAGGTGTGTATACTTTTGACGGTTCCTTGAACCAATTCGGAAAATCTGTTTCAAACCATTTTCTGCTTTCCATACAAACACGCAGATAGCCTGCTGTTTCGCCCTGACTCCAGCTACTGTAATTTAACCACTTTTTCATTTCATCGGGGCGTTTTCTGTACCACATAAGGTATTCGGATAAATGACCGTTTGATTCTGTTGAATAGTAGCCGAAATTTTTCATTACGTCAAGACGGATGTTTTCATCCTTTGCGTAATCAGCTTTGCACATAAGCTCGTATAATTCGGGTGTTCTTTCGGCGCCGTCTGTCTTAACACTTATGTACCATGTTTGGTGGTTAAGACCTGCACAAATAATGTCAACATCCTTTTTATCTCTGCCGAGAGCTTTTGCAATTTGTTCGTGTCCGTGCTGAACACCGTGACAAAGACCGTAAGTGAGAACCTTGCCGTACTTATTACAAGCCCATGTTACCATAGCATTGGGGTTTGAATAGTTAAGAAGAATACAGCCGGGTAAAGCTACATCACGAATATCCTTACAAAATTCAAGTATCGCATCAACACCACGCTGACCGTACATGATACCGCCGATACAAAGAGTATCACCTACGCATTGGTCAACACCGTATTTGAGAGGTATTTCGACATCAGTTGTAAAGCCTTCAAGCATACCTATTCTGACGCAGTTTATGACATATTTAGCATCCTTGAATGCCTCGCGTCTGTTAAGTGTGGCATGGATTTTAATATCAAGTCCGTTTTCGTCAATATCTCTTTGGCAAAGCTCTGTTACCATTCTGAGGTTATCGGTGTTTATATCCGTAAATGCAACCTCAATGCTTTTAAATTCGGGAACTGTTAAAATATCGGCAAGAAGCTTTCTTGTAAAGCTTATACTACCTGCTCCGATTATCGCAATTTTAAATGACATAAGTATTCTCCTTTGTTTGTGGGCTCAGTTTTTTAGTTTACAGGCATTCTTCCATACCCATTTTCTCGGTTAGATCGTGAAGGCTCTTATCAAATTGAGCTTTGCTGATGGCCTTTCGCTCAAGAAACTCCTCAAGCATTTTCTTTTGCCGTAGATAGAGATGTACCTTCTTTTCATCAGCCGAAAGTGATGAACATTCAATTGTGCTATTTTCGCAAATCATCTTATAACCTCGCTGATTTATTATAAATATTTTATCATCTTCG
>CAYUXK010000008.1:0-52934 GCA_964448835.1 uncultured Clostridium sp.
CATGAGAAAATAGGCGAAGTATACAGCATTGATTATCTTATCGGTGAACCTGAATACCTTCATAAAGGTTACGGCAAAGAAATGTTAAGGATTTTGACATCGATGGTTAGCTCGCTAAATGTTAAAAAGATTATTGTAGCGCCCGAAGATGAAAATACAGCATCAAAACGGGTACTTGAGGCAAACGGGTATATCCGAAACGGCGAGGATTATATCATGGAGTTTGAAAAAGCATAAATTTAAGGCTTCCTGTGTCATACGACATCGGAAGCCTTCATTATTTCTGTTTTTTTGCTCAGCTTTTCTTATTTAAATCGGATACAAATGCGCGCATTTCTTTCTTCGACTTCACGCCGTGAGCCCTATCGATAACGGACTGCTGCTCTGCAGGCGAAAGCGATGAGTAAAACCGCATAGCGTCAGTATTCTGAGCAAAAGCCATGCCAAGCCCGAGAGGGATTTGCGGATTTTCAGAATTGTTATCTTTATTCAAATCGATCACCTCATCAATACTTTTTACGCAAACAGGCAATTTATTCAAACAAAGCTCAAATACTAAAGCGATTACTTTTTATTCTGAATTTCACCAAAGGCCTTTTTAACGGCGTAGTATGCCGGCTTTTCTTTGCCCTCAAGGTCAGTTATCCCCCATTTAGTCTCGGTCGGGCATTCCTTTTGATTACAGACATAGCAGACATTGCTTTCACTGTAGCAGTAAATAATCGCGCCGCCTAAAAACTTCATGGAATGAAGATGCGGCAATATGTACTCAAAAAACTTTGCCTGCCCCTCGGGGGTATGCGGATAGCCCGGTATTTTTGTAAACCTTGGCAGCTCACAATAAAGATGATTTGCAAAATCGCCCTTAAATATGAAGTCTCCCTGACCGGAAGCGTCTGGCGCGAGCCTCGTGACATATTCACGCATCTTATCGGGCATTTTTGAAACAAACTGACTTATATTCTTGCGTGCTTCTTTTTCGCTATTCGCGCCGTAGCGCTGAAGAATCGCCCGCTTCTCCTCCTTCGATTTAGGCGCTCCAAGCCCTAAATAGCCAAATTCCTGAAGCATAATCGGCTTTTTGGTCATTGCCCACAGGTAAAGCAGCATCGCGTCAAAAAACCACATAAAGCCGGGTAAGTTATAGAAACAGCCCGAGTAGATATCAATCCCGACATAGTCGCAGTATTTCATATATGGCTTGAGCTTTGAGTGTAAATCCGCCTGTGGCCCCGCGGAATTATAGCCCACAAGAATGTCGCCCTTCACATCGTTGATTGCCTCAAGCTGTATTGCGATAAACCTTGACGCTTCATCCAAGTTAAAGGGTTCGGTAAAGCGGGGTATGCCCATTTCGTTGGTAATCTGCACCGCGTCAATATACTCGCGCAGGTCATTAATCAGGAACACGGCAGTATCGCGAACCTTTTGTTCCTGAGTTCTGATGTCAATTCCTATTTCGCTGAAGCACCCGGGGTAAGGGGAAACTGCCATTACTTTTATTCCCTCGCGCTTATAGCCATCGCAGCGCTCCTTGAAGCTGATATATGAGCGTGTCACCTCGCCGTTTTTATCAAAGGGCATAGGAATATCGATTCTTATCCATTGAATGTTAGCGTTCAAAATCTGGCTGTAATTCTCATTCGGGTGGCAAACGCCGCAGATATAGCCGCCGGCGCGCTCACGAAAGCTCTCGGTTTCGGGTGAGCTTTTGCTGATAAATAATGACTTGATGAGGTTGGCGGGAACATATTTAAGCCCGTATTTTATCTGGTCGATAACAAATTGTTCCAACTCAGCACCCCCTCGGATTATTAATCAAAGTATATTGTTTTGCCAGTTTTTGAGGATTCATAGACTGCGTTAATAATTTTTACACTCTTCATTGCCTCAAGCGGGAGAATCTCGGGGTCACGGTCATCACGCACGGCGCAAATCATATCCTCAACAACATGAGTATGCCCGACGCAAAGAGTCGGGTCCATGGCCGCCGCCGTACCGTTGCCGGCGAAGTTTTTGAGCATTTGAGCTTCATCTTCCTCGCTGCCGTCAAAGAACTTCCATGTTTTGAGCGTGTCGCCGTCACACTCTATTGAGCCGTTTGAGCCATAAAGCATGATTCCGGTTCCAAACGCGGGTTTATAGGCGCAGGTGGTGCTCAGGAAAGTCGCGGTCGCGCCCGATTTAAATGTAATTATTGAGACTGTGTAATCCTCTGTTTCAATATCATGATTACAAATGCGCACCTTTGAGGTTACGCTTTCAACCTCGCTGTTCATAAGCCACTGCATGAGGTCAACGGTGTGAACCGCTTGATTCATAAGCGAACCGCCGCCGTCCATTGCCCAGGTGCCGCGCCAGCCTCCGTTGTCATAATACTCCTGAGAGCGGTGCCATTTAACAGAGAAATCTCCAAAAAGGAGCTTGCCGATTTTACCGCCGAGCACTGCCTCGCGCACAGGGGCCATAACAGCGTTATATCTGTTTTGATGCACAACACCCGCCTTTAAGCCGGTGCGCACCCTCGCCTCTTCAATTTTCATGGCTGCCTCGACTGTTATATCAACAGGCTTCTCGACAAGCACATTTTTGCCCGCCTCAAGAGCGCGAACAGCCAGCTTTGCATGGTCGCCGCTTGGCACACAAATACTCACAGCGTCAATATCGTCGCACTTAAGCATCTCGTCAAAATCCAGATATGTTCTTACATCGGGGTATTCCTCTTTAACCTCGTCGAGCCGAGACTGCTGAAGGTCGCATATTGCTACCAAATCAGCGTTTTTAGAGCTTGCGGCAGCCTTACAGTGATTTTTGCCAACGCCTAAGCCAACAACTGCGTAACCAATTTTTTTACTCATTATATTCCCTCCAAATTAATTATTCTGCTGATACTTCTTCCTCAGCGAGCATTTCGACAATTTCCTCAAATTCAGGGTTTGCCACCTGCTCATTGGCAAGCAAGGCTCGCCGCTCATTGAGCGCGATATACATTTTCTCGCGTTTTTCACCCTCAATGTCATAGAACAGATACGGAATCGCTTTGATTATGCGCGGGAAAATGCTGATGCCAGTGAACATAAAGAAAACCTTCTGATAAACGAGCTTGCTGCCCTGTGACCAAGGAAGCATCGGGATGGTGGCATCATAGCCTGACCACTTAAACAGCTTGATTGTGAGCAGAGCGCTTAGCGGTGATGTAACCTTGGTTATCAAATCCGTAATAATGTTTACCGTGCCGTCGGGGCGCTCACCTGTCATAAACTCGGTGTAGTCATTTATTTCTCTGCCAAGCTCATTCTCAAACACGGTTGCGGGCGCATTATTTAACCCGTCTAATCCGTAAAACAAAGCGTAGCAGGCAATAACCAACCATTTTTTGTCAACAAACACCACTCCGCAAATTGTCAACAGAATCGCGCTGAGCATATCCCAGAAGCGAAGCCAAAGCACGCCCCTCTTGTTGTTATACTTAAACAGCTTTTGAAATTTCGGTATAAAAGAAAGACTCAGGTACTGAACAATATTATACGGCATATAAGCAAGCATAGAGTAAAGTGAGCCGCCGAAAATTTCCTGCTGAGTAACAACATCCCATGAATAACCGCCGCTGCTCCACCAGCTGACCGAAAATTGGGCAATGAAGTTGCGCATAGCGTATTTATTCTTGAGAATGTAAAATAAAGTCTTTTGGATTGGCGCGGGCTTTGGCTGAAGAATAATGCGCTCTCTGCATCCAAACGCCATGACTATATTACTTAAGCACCCTATCGTTGCCGTCAAGCATGTTATTGTCGCAAATACAACCGGCATCGGGACATTGATATAGCCCTTGTTGTTGAGCTCCATAAGAGGCAGGAAGATGATGTATACAAGCTGAGCACCAATATCCCCGACATATGAGGTAAGCAGACCGACGGTAATCCTGTCCTTTGGGTTGGGAGATTGCAGGCTGAGTAAATTATTGCGCGGGATGGTGTAAATGGTTGAAAATGTTTCCTGTATAAACAGCATCACAAACACGAATATAATTTTTTTAGGGTTATTGCCTGTGCTGTCGCCTAAAAACAGCGCACCGCTGTATAGAACTGCAGTACTCAGGAAATACGGCACAGCGGTAAAAATAATATAAGGCCTTGCCTTGCCCCAGCGCGTACGAGTTCTGTCATACGCCATACCCATAAGAGGGTTGTTCAAAACATCATAAATACCTATGAGCGTCATAATTGCCGCAACATAGGTCATGTCAATTTTAAGCACATTAACAAAATACAGAGTTCTATAATATGTAATTCCCGATAAAAGTCTTGTCGCGAATTCAGCGATTGTGGGGTATGCCATCTCCTTAGGTGAAAGCACGCTGGTATGAAACACACGAGCCGCAATATCGCTGTATTTGTTCAGCTTGTTTTTTTCAAGCCCGGCAGCAGCGTTACTTTCAGCGCCAAACACCTTTTTTGCCAAGCTTTTTTTATTCATCCTGTACCTCCGCCTAAAATTTTTGATTGTTCCATGAGTCCCCCGCGAACGCATAAATTGCGAATTTATTGGTGCAAACTTACTAAAAGTAAGTATATCAAATATAATTAAATTATGCAACAGTATTTAACGCAAAGCATAATTTATTTTTATGAGTGTAATTTCCAAATAATAATAAATATAAAATAATACATTTTAATTGAATTTTATGTTGATGAAGAATAGATTTTGTGATAAAATACTGTTATTGATTGTAATCAAAAATGTCGGGGGTGTATCTTTTGAAGTCAGCGTTTACTGTAAAATGGCTAATGGCTGCCGTTGCAGCTCTTATAAAGAGCAAGCCACAGCTCAAAAAAGCCATAGAACTAAAAAAGACCGGTGTATGGGAAAATTACAAGCCTGTTGTGGACGAAACAATACTCAATATGCTTAATCCTTTGATGGATCTCGCAGAAATAAAATGTGTTGTTAACGGTAAGGATAATATACCCCTCGGCGAGCCTGTTATTTACACTCCTAACCATCAGGGAATCTTTGATTTTCCTTCGCTTATCCTCAGCATCCCCTCCCCGTGCGCGTTTATTTCAAAGAAAGAGGCTGAGAAGCTGCCTATAATTCACAAGTGGATGTGGGTTATGGATTGCGTATTTATTGACCGAAACAATAACCGCGCGGCGCATGATACGCTAAACGACGCCATTGATATAGTAAAGGCCGGGCGCAGCATGGTTGTTTTCCCCGAGGGTACGCGTTCAAAAGACGGTCAGATCGGCAGATTCAGGGGCGGCGCAATGAAGATTGCAATGGAAACGGGCGCAAAGGTTGTTCCTGTTTTAATTGAAGGCACGCGCGAGCGCTTTGAATTAACGGGCAATATTGTTCCCGGCACAATTTATGTTACATTTTTGCCCGCTATTGAAACAAAGGGGCTTTCCCGGGAAAGATTCAAGTCCATGCCCGGTGAAATTCGCGAAATGATTGCCGCTGAGCGAGAAAAGCAGCGCGCTGAAACGGGCATTACCGAGTATTAAATTGACAAAGCCAAGCGGCAAGCCGACTAATCGGTCTGCCGCTTTTACTTACCGCCGCGCTCCCACTGAAAAAGAAAGATACCACCCGCGGCAATCAAAACCCCTATAAGCTTGTTCCATTGAAAGTCAACCTTCGCAGTACCGAATAAGCCAAACAGCTCTATCAGATAGGCCACTAAGAGCTGTGCTATAACGATAATCAGAATCGCCTGCGCAGGCCCCAGAGATGAAATGCTGCGAATTACAGTATAAGTTATAATAGCACCGAATATGCCCCCCAAAAGCATATATTTGCGCTCGACCTGAAAAAGAGCGCCAAAGCTGCTGTCACGACCGCTGAATAGCCACGCGGCAACACAAAACAGCATTGCCGTCGCCTGAACAAACGCCGCCGATACCCAAACAGAGGTCTGCTTTGTAACTTCGGTGTTAAATACCCCTTGAATGCTCATAAGCGCGCCTGACAGAATCGCAATCAATATGCCAATCAAACAATCACATCTTCCCTGTTTTTTATAGTTTTCCCTGTTTATCTGAGAATAACAACCGCAACTGTCAGAAAAAGCAAGCCGCGAGGCAACCCAAGTGGGTTAATTTCTCAATAGAAGACATTATATAAAAATCTTGAAATTTTATTATAAATATATTATACTATTTCAATGAGTCGGATTATGGGATTTTTTGTATGAAAAGGGATTATGATATGGGTACAAAAACCGGAGCAATTTCAAGGCACGATGAGCTTAAGAGGCGTGGTCTTAATAATGAAAAAATTATCGCGGATTTTATTGCAAGCGAAAATGGAATCGAAAAAAAAGACAAGCTTCCTAACGAAATGTATGACAAGGTCAATTATCTGTGCCGCAAGTATATGGACAGAATGGCGCATTTCGCTCTCGACTATGATTTCATTGTTGACGAGGACGCATTCAAAACCGTTATGATTTGTATGTTTGAAAAGAACCCTGTGTTTCATTCGAGCTTTTGTGTGAACCCTGTCAAACCATATTGGCGCGTGTGCGACTACAACATTAATGATGTTGTATCTGTTTTTGAGTCCGATGATGTTGAGAAAGCGGCAGACGATTTTCATTCGCAATACATACCGGTAAGCAGCAACATTCAGTTTAAGGCGGCTTTGATTTACCACGGCGGCAAAACCCGCGTCGCGCTTTTTTGGAATCATATGTGTGCTGACGGCGGCGGGTTTAAAACCTTTTATCAGGATTTCTGCCGTAATTTCAATGAATATGTAACAGCGGGCAAAAGCCCGGTCAATTTCACTACCGGCTCGCGCTCTTTTAAGGAAGTTTATAAGGACTTTTCCAAAGAGGATTACAAGGCGGCAAAACGCCTTTTGGCAAATCACTCGGCTCACTGCAAATATACCCTGCCCTTTACGCCTGAGCGCGAGAGTGACAAACCCGTAATCGTCCGTAGGCATGTCAATTCCGATATTTTCAAGGCGGCCTGCGCGGCGGCAAAAAAAATCGGAGCAAGCGTAAACGACCTTTTGGCTGCGGCTTACATTGATGCAATATACGAAATTACAGGTTGCCCTAACAATGAAGAAATCAGCATTTCATGCGCAGTTGACCTGAGAAGGCATATTAAGGATTTAAGCCGTATCGGAATAACGAATCACACAACGTTTATGAAATGCTCAGTACCAAAACGCGGCGAAAATAAAATCGAAACTCTAATTAACACCGCTAAATGCAACGCGGAGAATAAAGCGGACAAGTTTCTTGGTCTTCACGGTCTGCCTCTTCTTGACTTTGCATACAGTTCAATGATTTATGCCCAGGCTGAGCTGGTTGTCGGCTTGTTTTATAATAATGCGGCTCTTTCAATAAGTAACATGGGCGCAGTTGATACCAAGGCGTTTGCCCTTGACGGCCATGAGCCGACCAATGCTTATGTTGTGGGTGCAATCAAGCGCAAGCCCTGTGCCGCCGTCAATATTTCTACGCTTGGCGGCAACCTGGTTATGACAATTTGTGTCAAAGGCAATGAAGATGACCGAAAGGTTATTGAGCAGACCTTTGACCATATGGAAAACTACTTCAAGCTTTTTATAGAGCAGGTCAACGCCGATTGACCGTCTATTGATGATTTATAGTGTTAGGAGAATGAGAATGAACAAAGTCGCAGGACATTTATTTGCCGAGTTTGGTGCAATGCTTGGCAGAATGGAACACATCAAACTCGGGTTTTATGCCGGCAGGGCAAACAAAGCGCAGACGCGCGTGCTAAAAGACATGATGCGCATTAATAAGAATACTGAATACGGTAAAAGGTACAACTTCAAGGATGTCAAGACGGTTGATGATTACCGCCGCCTTGTGCCCATGACCACCTATGACGATTATGTGGAATACATAGACAGAATGATAAACGGCGATAAGAAGGTTCTTACAAATCTTTGGGTTACGCGCTACGCGGATTCCTCAGGAAGCGTGGGCAAGCCCAAGATTATTCCGTTATCCGCGAGAACGCAGTGGGTTATGCAATGCTTCAGCTTTAGCGCGCCCGTCGGCTGTACATTTAAGTATTATAAGAAGCAGGGCAAGCGAATTCCCCCGCAAAAAGGTTTGCTTACTCTTGAAATTACGAGCCATAAGTTGCCAAACGGCTGCACGCGAAGCTGCCTTTCGGGCATACCGCTCATGTGGTTAAAGCCGCTCGTTCGCTTCTTTGCGACCTCACCCATGGAGGTTATGTTCCCAAAAGAACCCGAAAAAATGAACATGTATTATCTGAAGCTGCGCTACGCTCTTGCAGACAGAACCGTCGGATACATCGGCACAATGATTATCACCGTGCTTGAAACGATGATGGAATACCTTGAGGATAATTGGCAGCTTATCTGCGACGATATTGAAAAAGGTACACTTGATCCGAGCATTGAAATGCCCGCCGATGTCAGAGCAAAGCTTGAGAAGAGGCTTAAGCCCAACCCCAAGCGCGCCGCAGAGCTACGCGCGGAATTTGAAAAGGGTTTTGATACACCCATTATTAAGCGCATTTGGCCTAATATCGGCTGGCTTTACGGCATGGGTGCGGGAACTATAACGGTTTATGCCGAAAAGCTGCGTAAATACATTGGTGATTTGCCGATTCACCATATGGGCTACGGTGCCTCTGAGGCATATATGGCGGTGCCGATTGAGTTTGATTCTGAAAGCTTTGTTATGCTACCGCAAAACGGCTTTTATGAGTTCTTGCCCGTTGACGCTCCCGAGGGCACTAAGACACTCACAATCGATGAGCTTAAGGTCGGTAACGAGTACGAGATTATCCTGACAAATTTAAGCGGCCTTTACCGCTACAGAATCGGCGACGTTGTCAGAGTTAACAGCTTTTATAAGCAATCACCGATGATTTCGTTTATGTACAGGCTCAATGAGGTTGTTAATATCGGCGGCGAAAAAACCAGCAAGGCTATGCTTGATTTCGCCGTGGGCAAAACTGCCGAGCATTTCGGTGCTGATTTCATTAACTACAGCGTTTATGCCGATACAGACAGCAGCCCCGCCAAGTATGTAATCTTTGCAGAGCCGACACATGATATTGACACCTCTTTAAGCGCCGAATACGCAAAAATGTTTGATAAATATTTAACAGAGGCAAACTTCTATATGGATACAGCGCGCTCTTTCGGTTACGTTACGGACCCTGAATTCCACTTTTTGAAGCAAGGGACATATCTTGAATGGAACGAGTACAAGCGAAGCTCGGGCGTTAACATTAACCAGATGAAGCCAGTTAAGGTCATCAATTCCGAAGAGAAAAAGGACTTCTTCTTTGCACATATTCAAAAGTAATCGCAAAAGATGCACAAATCCCGCCTACGATAATCGTAAGCGGGATTTTTTCGTTATACGCTAAATTGGATTTTCAAGCGATTTTTCACTGACTGTGATGATATATGCGTCGTCACCGTTGCCGATTTGTTTATACACCTCATCGGCAGGCGCATAAAACATTGGTCTGTCTGATTGACCGCCCATGAGCTTAATCTGAAGAAACGCAATAATAGGCACTGCAATGGGAATAATCTTTGTTTTTGCAACGCTGTTCCAAATTGAAAGAGTGAAGCGGGTGCAGTTATTTATAAGACCAAAGCTGTTGCTGTTAATAAGCTTCTCGTTAACCTGCTCAAGCTGCTCGGCGGTTATTCCCTCTGTCAGCGAGGAACAGCCCTGAGTGCCGTACTTGTTGCCGCAATGTGTTTCAATATTATAATATAAGCCGCCGCCGTCGCTGCGGGTTAAAAAGAAGGTGCCAAACGAAATGCCTTCATTGGGCGGAATGGTGCAAAGGGCGACTTGTATATCGTGGTCTGAAACATTTTCAATATAAATCCAGGTATGTCCCGATTTAAAAATACTCCTTATATGCCCGTAAACTGATATTGTTGCGACTATCTCGCCGTCGTCGGGCACATCGGTGTCGGTCGGTGTGAGTGCATCGGTTTGAGTCACAGCTGACGCTGTTTTATCACCCGAGGCAGTCTTATAAACGGCAGTAACGCAGGTTAACTGAACCGTTACCATAATAAGCGCGAGCAAGATACAAATGCTTCTTTTAATTAGTTTCATTATTAACACCTTTCACATACTCTGATAAATATTTGCCGCCTCAAGCAGTTCCCGAGCGCCCTGAAGCTGAATTGCCGTTACCTCAAGACCGCCCGTTATCCTTGCAAGCTCGCGCACTCTGCCCTCAAGGTCAAGGGTTTCAACGCGCGTATATGTCTTACCGCTTTCGACAGATTTGCAGATTAAAATATGCCTGCCTGCCTGAGCGGCGATTTGCGCGAGATGGGTTACACAGATAACCTGCCTGCCGCGTGAAACATCGTAGAGCTTCATCGCTATTTTTTGCGCCGCCCTGCCGCTCACGCCGGTATCAATTTCATCAAAAATAAGTGTATCAATATCATCCTTGGCAGAGATAACGCTTTTGATCGCGAGCATAATTCGCGAAAGCTCTCCGCCCGACGCTATCCTTGCAAGCGGCCTCGGCTCCTGCCCCGCATTGGCGCTGATTAAAAACTCAACCGAGTCCGCCCCGCGGGAGGTATAGACAGCTTTTGAAATATCGACCTTAAATATAACCCCCGGCATATCAAGAAAGTCAAGCTCGTTTCTTACCCGCTGCTCAAACAGCAAAGCGGCTTTTTGACGGCTTTCGGTAAGCCTGGCGGATTTCTTTACAATTTCTTCGGTGAGCTTTGAAAGCCTGTCCTCAAGCTCACGCGCCTTTTTGTCTGATAGGATAATCCCATCTCTTTCATCCTTAAGCTTTTCAAGGTATTCAAGCATATCGCTCTCGCCGGTGCCGTATTTTACGGAAAGACGATAGAGAAAATCGAGTCTTTCATCAATATCTGCAAGCTTTTGCGGGTTAAAATCGAAGCCGTCAATGCAGTTTCGTATAGTCGCCGCGCAGTCCTCAAGGTTGTAAGTTGACTCCCGAACCGTTTGCGCGGCTGTTGCCGCGTCGGCGTAATATTCCTCTGCCAGGTTAAGGCTTTCGGCGCATTGGCTCAGTAGCGAAAGCGCTCCGTCATCATCGTCTGTACCGGAAAGGGCAACATACGCTTTATTTAAAGCGTTGATAACCTTTTGCGCATTTGAATAAAGCAGCTTTTGCGCGTTAAGATCCTCACGCTCACCCTCGACAATACCGGCCGATTCAAGCTCGTTAATCTGAAAATCAAGATAATCGAGCCGAGCCGCCTTTTCATTTTCATCGCTAAAAAGCGCGTTAAGCTCTTTTTTTACCGCAATCAGCTCATAATATGTATCTTTATATGTCTGCAAAACATCGCCGTTATCGGCAAGGGAATCGATATAAAGATAGTGCTTATCGGGAGAAAGCAGGGCCTGATTATCATGCTGACCGTGAATGTTAATCAGCATTGCTCCGATTGACTTGAGCATTGAAACATTGGCGGGTACGCCGTTAATGCGGCAGGTATTGCGCCCGTCGGCATTGATAAGGCGGGTAATAATAACTGTGTTATCCTCGCTTGGCTCCACGCCGAATTCCTCAAGCAAAGCATTGGCGGAGTCGCCTATGTTCTCAAACACTGCTGTAACCTTAGCGCTTGCGGCGCCCGTTCGTATAATCTCATGTGAGGTTCTTTCGCCGAGAGCCGCATTTAAAGCGTCGATAATAATCGATTTGCCCGCGCCCGTTTCGCCCGTGAGTACATTCAAGCCGCGTCCAAATTCGATTTCGGCGCTTTCAATAATAGCTATATTTTCAATCCTTAAGCTGTTAAGCATAACAAGCTCCCGTCATCTGTCAAGTTGATTGATAATTGCCTCCATCATACTGCGGGCATAGTCCCCTGTTCTGCACAGTGCGAAAATAGTATCGTCGCCCGCGAGTGTGCCGACAAGCCCCTCCCATTGCATGGAATCAAGCGCCGCACAGGCGGCCTGCGCCATACCTGTGTAGCATTTTATGCAAAGCATATTGCCCGCGTAATCGGCGGAAATCACCGAATGGCCGAAAATGCTTTTGTATTTGCCGAGCAGCTCATCAGAATCGTCAGCGTCAACGGCATACCTCGGCTGACCGTTTTCATCAACCTTTTTGACGAGCCTCAAGCTTTTAATATCCCTTGAAACAGTCGCCTGGGTCGTGTCAAAGCCGGCCTCGCTGAGCTTCTCGAGCAGCTCGGACTGAGTTGAAAGATTGTTCTCCTCAATCAGCTTGAGTATAACGTCGTGTCTTCTTTTTTTCATGAAGTATTCTCCCTTCGGCGTGTCGTCTCATTATGCCCTGCGCTGGGCAAGCTTGTTGTTGAGAATATTTATAAAATTATCTGCCTTAATTCTAATAAAATCTGCGGTGTACTCGGCTTTTGAAATAACTACCCTGCATCCGCCGAAAATCGTTACCTCCTGCGTACCGTCAGCGCACAGGCAAAGCGTAGAATTGTTGGTGGAATAAACCGTGATCTCAGCATCCGCCGCGAAAATCAGCGAACGGTCAAATAACGAGTGAGGACAAACAGGCGTGAGCAGAATGCTCTTAAGCTGAGGGTCAACCACCGGGCCGCCCGCCGAAAGCGAGTAAGCTGTAGAGCCGGTTGGCGTTGCTATAACAATACCGTCACATAAATAATTGTTGATGGCTCTGCTGCCAAGCTCGACCTTGATTTCCGCCATGCGGGCGCGCTCTTCGTTGGTTATATAAACATCATTTACGCAGTATTCGCTGGTGATGACATCATCGCCGTTCATCAGAAGCGCCTTAAGCATTATGCGCTTGTCAACCTTATAGTTGCCGTCAATAAGCCGACTCAAAAGGTCAAGCTCATTGCACTCAAGCCCGGCCATGAAGGCTAGCCTGCCCGCGTTAATGCCGAGAACGGGTTTGCCGTTTGCGGCCGCTAACTTCGCGGAGTGAATAATCGTGCCGTCTCCCCCGATGGCGATAACCGCTTCGCTGCCGCATATAGACTCCTCGTCAGGCACAAATTTCGCCTTGGTATCGGCAAAATAACCTTCATATTCAGGCGCAAAGCAATACTGCGCTTCAAGCTCATCAAGCCGTGCGCATACTCCTAAGGTTATATCATAAGCCCCCGACCTCGTCATGTTAGGCATTAATGTCAGATTCATCCAAGCGCCCCCCAATACTGTTCAGTTCGCTATGTGAGGCGGCAACAAGCTTTGAAACCTCGCCCTGCCACACAACAGCTCCTTCGTTTGATTTTTCGATATACATCAGATATTCGATATTCCCCTCCGGACCTTTTATCGGAGAATAATCAAGATTTAAAACTTTATATCCGTTCTCTGCCGCAAAAGCGCAGATATCGCTCACCACCGAAATGTGAACATCAATATCGCGCACAACGCCTTTTTTACCGATATTCTCGCGCCCCGCTTCAAACTGAGGCTTAATAAGGCACACTGCCCTGCCGTTTTCGCAAAGCAGCGCCCGCATAACAGGTAAAATCAATTTCAAAGAAATAAAAGATACATCAACACTTGCAAAATCAATGGCTTCAGGCACCTGCTCGCTCGTTACATATCTGAAATTGGTTCTCTCAAGATTAACAACTCTCTCGTCGCACCTTAATTTCCATGCAAGCTGGCCGTAGCCGACATCAATCGCGTAGACACGCTTCGCGCCGTTTTGAAGCATACAGTCGGTAAAGCCGCCTGTAGACGCTCCTATATCCATGCAGACGCTGCCGTCAAGTGAAAAGCCGAATTTAGTTACAGCTTTGCTCAATTTCAGCCCGCCTCGACTTACGAACGGATTAACGTTGCCGCGCACCTCGATTATATCACAAGCTTTTACCGAAAGTCCACCTTTAATCATCTTCTGACCATTCACATAAACGCTTCCGGCCATAATAAGGGCCTTGGCCTTCTCACGGGTTTGAGCAAGTCCCCTTTCGAAAACAGCAACATCGAGCCTTGACTTTTCGCTCATATCTCGCCGTCCTCTCTAATCGTTTTATAAATACCCTCAAAGTCAAGCCCGAATTCGTGAAGCTGAGTTGAAATGCTCGCGTGACGCACAAAACAATCATCAACCGCGTTAAGACTGAATCTGCCCATGAAGCCGCGTTCAAGCAAATTAAGCGCAAATCTTTCGCCAATTCCGCCACTGCGTACAACCTCTTCAAAAAAGAAAACCTTGTTGCAATCCAAAACCGCCTCAAACGCCTCGGTCGGGAGCGGCAATATGCGGTTAAGCTTAATAATCTTTATATTACACATTTCGGCACACTCGGCAGCGTCAAAAAAGATTCTGCCGTACGTAACGATAGCAGTTTTCGCGTCAGAGTCGCCGAATTGGGCAAACGGAGCAAAACCGGTTTTAAATTTGAAAGTCTGCGCATGCTCGTTCCCCTTTGGATACCTGATTACAACCAGCCCGCTGTCTTTATAAAAAGCATTATATAGCGCCGAGGACAGCTCCTCATAGCTCGCAGGGGCGTATGCGGTGACATACGGCACAGCAGATAGCATAGCAACATCGTAAAGGCCCTGATGCGTTTCGCCGTCCTCCCCCACAAAGCCCGCGCGGTCAACGGCAATAACAATTTTTTGCTTTTGCAGAGCGCAATCGTGAATAAGCTGGTCACAGCACCGCTGTAAAAAGGTAGAATAAACAGCGAAAACCGGCAGCATACCGTTAGCCGCGAGACCGCTTGCGAAGGTTACCGCGTGCCCCTCGGCGATACCTGCGTCAAAAAAACGCTCGGGGTATTCATTCATAAAACCGACAAGACCTGTGCCAATCGCCATAGCGGCGGTTATTGCGCAGATTCGTTTATCCTTTGCCGCAAAGGCGGTAATTGCTTCGCCGAACGCATTTGAAAAGCCTGTAGCGCCGCGAATGATCATACCCTTTGAAACATCGAACTCAGACACGCCGTGATAATCCTCGGGTGCATTCTCGGCAAAATCGTAGCCCTTACCCTTTAACGTGTTAATATGAAGGAGCACCGGGCGGTTAACAAGCTTTGCGCTGTCAAGCGCCTCGCATAACAGGTGAATATCGTGACCTTCGACCGGTCCGATATAGCGAAAACCCAAATCCTCAAAAAACGAGCTTGAGTAAATCATATTTTTAAGAGCGGTTTTGAGCTTAAACAGATGATTTGACAGGCTTTTGCCAACCAAAGGAATACGGTTAAGAGCTTTTTCCGTGCCGGCTTTGAAGCGGTAATACTCGGGCTTCGCGCGAACCTTCGCAAGGTAACGAGCCATTGAACCGACATTCTCGGAAATCGACATTTCATTATCGTTGAGCACAACAATAAGGCGGTCGTTAGTGAGCCCGGCGGCGTTAAGCGCCTCGTAAATCATTCCGTTTGTAAACGAACCGTCACCCACCACGGCAACAGCGTAATTCTTGATGCCCTTGATGCGGTTCGCCGCGGCAACGCCTGCCGCCTGCGACACGGAGGTACCCGCGTGACCGGTGTAAAAAGCATCGTGCTCGCTTTCATCCGGGCGCAAAAATCCGGACAGACCCGAGTCGGTCCGAATGGTTGAAATTCGGTCATATCGGCCTGTAAGGAGCTTATGAGTATATGCCTGATGCCCTACATCCCAGATAATTTTATCGTTCGGCGAATCAAAAACACGGTGCAAAGCAACCGAAAGCTCAACTGTGCCGAGATTTGAGGCAAGATGCCCGCCTGTGGTTGAAATAGTATCTATAATCACATTGCGTATCTCAGCGCAAAGCTGTTCAAGCTCTTCTTTTTTCAGTTTCTTAACATCGCGCGGTGATTTGATATTATTAAGTAAATTAATTTCCATCATTTTCCTCAGTTAATGCGCTCACACAACCTGTCCGCAAGGCAGGCAAGTGCGTCACCCTTTGAGCCAAAAGGTGCAAGCGCCGATTTTGCTTTTTGAGTCAGCTGATTCGCAAGCTTTTGGGACTGTTCAAGCCCCAAAAGAGAAACATAGGTTGATTTGCAGCTTTTGATGTCGCTGCCTGTTGCCTTGCCGAGCACTTCCTGTGTGCTTGTCACATCAAGGATATCGTCAACAATCTGAAACGCGAGCCCGATATTTTCACAATATTCCTCTGCCGCGGCAAATTCGGTCTCATTCGCGACGGCGGCGATACAGCCAAGCCTAGCGGAGACCTTAATCAATTCGCCTGTTTTTAATGCATCGGTTTCACGGATTTCATCGAGCGGCGCTGATTTTTTTTCGTTTGCAATGTCCATAACCTGCCCCGCGACCATTCCCGCGCAGCCCGCCGCCTTTGCAAGGCAAAGGCATGCCTCGGCTTTATCAGCCGCGGGCAAATTCGCCCCCCCGATAACCTCAAACGCGAGCGTAAGCAATGAATCGCCCGCGAGCAAAGCGTTAGCGTAGCCGAATTTGATATGGTTTGAGGGCTTGCCCCTGCGCATATTATCATCATCCATACAGGGCAAATCGTCATGAATCAAAGAATAAGTATGCACCATTTCAACAGCACACGCGAACGGCAGAGCCGCTTCTGGCTCACCGGAGCATACGCGGCAAAATTCAAGTGTCAAAACGGGGCGGATTCGTTTGCCGCCGTTTTCGAGCGAATAGCTCATCGCTTCGCGCATAACTTCAAGCCCCGAGGACTCGCGCCCTTTAAAAAAATCGGGAGAAAGGTAACGCGAGAGCGCCTCGTTAATCATGTCAACATAAATCTTAAAATCAACCATCGTTTTCACTCTTGGCGGCAAGCTCTTCAATCTTAAGCTGTGCCTGATTAAGGCATTGGGCACAGTAGGCGCTCATGCGTGTGCCCTCTTCATAAAGCTTCATCATTTCATCAAGCGAGATTCCACCCTTTTCGAGCTTCGAGACGATTTCCTCAAGTCGCTTAACGGCGGATTCATAACTCATATCACTCATAGCTGTGACCATTCCTTCTAAAATTATTGATATCGGTTACGGTGCATTTAACATCCGCGTCTGAAATCTTTATTTTAAGCTCATCGCCGCATGAAATATCACGCGCCGAGGATACGATTTTACCGTTTTTGATTGCAACGCTGTAGCCTCTGGCGATAATTTTTAACGGGCTCAACGCCTCAAGCCTCGCGCATTGCTCGCAGAAGAAAGAGCGCCTTGCCGACAGAGAAGCCGCGGTCAGGTTCTCGATAGCCATAACAGCCATATCGCACCTCACGCGAAGATTGGCAATGTAGTTTGCCGTCCCTGCCGCGGTAAGCTTCGAATTAAAAAGCGAAAGGCGCATATCGTAAGCGTGCAAGGATGAAGCAACAATCGCGCGCATACGTGAACGCGCGGAATAGAGCTTCTCCCTCTCATCAAGCATATCAGGCACCGCGATCTCCGCCGCCGCCGAGGGAGTCGGCGCCCTCAAATCTGCCACAAAATCGCAAATTGTGAAATCTGTTTCGTGACCGACCGCTGAAATAACAGGAATATCACTCGCCGCTACGGCTCTGGCAACAATTTCTTCGTTGAATGCCCATAAATCCTCTGCCGAGCCGCCGCCCCTGCCGACGATAAGCACATCGGCACCCTTAACTTTGTTAATAGAGTTAATTGCTCCGGCAATCTGCCCCGCCGCCTCTGCGCCCTGAACCAAAACAGGGCACATAACCACAGTCGCGAGCGGAAAGCGGCGTGAAAGAATATTGATAATATCGCGCACAGCGGCGCCGGTAGGCGAAGTAACAACGCCTATGCGCATAGGGTATTGCGGAAGCGGTTTTTTGCGCTCGGCAGCAAAAAGCCCCTCAGCCTCAAGCTTCTTTTTCAGCTGCTCAAAGGCAACGCTCAAAGCGCCTGAGCCATCAGGCTGCATATCGTCAACATAGAGCTGATATACGCCGTCACGCTCAAAAACGCCTACCCTGCCCCTTACGATAACGCTCATATTATTCTCAGGCAAAAATCGCAGATGCTCGTTTGCTCCCTTGAACATAACAGCTTTAATTGAGGAGGAATCATCTTTAAGCGTAAAATAATAGTGCCCGGTATTATAATGATTTGTAAAATTTGATATTTCGCCGCAGACAAAAACTGTTTGCAGATTCCTGTCTTGCTCAATTATTGATTTTACATAGCGGTTGAGCTGACTTATGCTCAGTACAACTCCGTTCATAAGCCCCTGCTCCTTTCGCTTACAAGTATTGCTGCCCCTGCGGCATTATCGCACGAAAACTCCGGCGTTGCAAAGAAAGCGCCGTATTTCTTACTGAAATACTCTTTAATGATAGTATTGGACATAACGCCGCCCGCATACACAAGAGGCAATTCACCGAATTTCTTAACTGCATACGCCGTCATTTTGTCAAGCGTAGCAATCAAAAAATCAAGGCAAAAGCGAGCAGTGTCTTCGCTCGCTTCGCCGTTATTAATCATATCCCGGCATTTATTCTCAAGTCCTGACAGACTGCAAGAGCCGTCCCTAACGCTCACGCGCGGATTATATGTTTTTTTACTTTGAAGCGCGAGCTTCTCAAGCCCCGCTCCGCATGGAAAATCAAGCCCGAGCATCAGACCGACACGGTCAACCGCCTGCCCCGCGTTAAGATCAAGGGTTTCGCCGATTATTTCAATTGAAAACACCTTGTCCGAATCAGGCGACACAAGCAGCATTTCAGTGGTACCGCCCGAAATGTGAAACGCGATAAATTGTTTATCTATAAGGCAAAGCTTGCCTGCCGAATAAAGGGCGGCCGCAATATGCCCGGATTGATGAGAAAAACAGCGCACCGGAACCCCCAGCGCCGCCGCGATGCACCTTGCCGCATTTACGCCCACCGAAAAGCAGGGCATATAAGAGCCTTCGGAATCTCTCGGCCGAGAAGAAACACCGACAGCATCAATTCTTTGCCCTTTTATCTCGCTGAATATCTCCTCAACGAGCGGATACAGCCGCGCGGTATGGTGAAAAACCGCATCGCTTTGGCGAAGCCCCTTTTCGCCGGATTTAACAGGCAGTAAAAGCTTACGCTGAATAACCCCCGCGCCGTCGTAGACAGCTATGCAGGTTGAATAGTTGCTTGTATCAATGCCGAGGCTAAGCATTAAACCTCATCCTCTGCAAACGCCTTTGCGATGCTGCCGAGAATACCGTTGACGAAAGCGTATTCATCCTCTGACGCATATTTTTTGCATATTTCGACTGCCTCATTTATGGAAACGCTCATGGGGATATCATCAAAATAACGCATTTCGCCAATAGACATGCGAAGGACGGCAAGTGATACCTTTGATATTCTGCTTTTCTTCCAGCTGACAGAGTATTTTTCTATCAGCTCGTCGATTTCAAACAGCTTCTCCCAAGACGTTCTTGCAAGCTGAAACGAGAACTCGTCATCCTCGAGAAAATCGTTCTCAAGCCCGAGGTTAATAATATCCTCGAGCTCGGTTTGCGGATGAAATGAAATCTCAAACAGCAGCGTAAACGCCTGTTCACGCGATTCACGTCTTGTCATTTCGGCCTCCAAAATAATATAATATTCATTGTTACCGAATATTATATCATTTTATTTCAAAATACTCAACCGTTTAATTCAACAATTGTAATTTTTTCTGCAGGATAACCCGTTTGTTTGACAGCAATTTCCTTAATCTGAACTATTGTCGCGTCGTTGAGCACACCGCTCTCGACTATTATTTCCGCTGTGCCGCCGTTAATGATAACAAGGCAGCCGCCGCCAACCTTTGCCGAAATGAGATTTTCCATATCGGCCTCGAGCGTTATTGACTTTGTCAGCTCTGCGAGAAGGTTGCTCGCCTGAGCCACGGCGCTCGCGGAGGAGGCGCTGTCCTTAATGATATCGTTAAGCGCTTCGCAGGCTTCATCATGGGCGGCGCTCCTGCGAAGACGCGCAGAGGCAAAGTATTCGTCCTCTTGCGTGGCCGCGGCGGCGAGGGTTGTAACATCAGAGGATATAACATATCTCGCGTCGCCAAGATTAGCGCTGTCAACATCGCCCGCTATCGTTGTCGGCGTTGCGTAAACTCCTTGAGCTGTATCGGCGCGCGCGCCTGTGTAGTACCAATTGACAAAAACCGCGGAGCCAAGGGCAATAACGAGAGTTGCAAGTAGAAGCTGTCTTTTTCTGATAATCATAATCGTTCTCCTGTTCATAATTTTTTAATTCATTTTGGTGACGCTGACCCTTGCGGAGCTTATGTTCAGCAGCGCCGTAACCGTTTCAATAACCGCGCGTTTAACAATATTTGAGCCTGCCCCGTCGCAAACCACGGCAACACCTCGGATTTTGGGCGATATTACCTTCGCGACTATTCCATCCTCTGATTCGCCGTCATCGATTATTATATATTTATTCACCTCTTCGCTGCTTATGCCCGAATTTTCGCTGCCGCTTGAGCTCAGGGAGCTGTCGCGCAGATATATTTCCTCGCCTGAGCTTTCGAGCGTTATCATCACCTTAACCCTGCCGGCGCCTTCGATGGACGACAATAAATCCACAAGCCTCGCCTCGATATTCGCGGCGTAATCCGTCTGGCCCACAGCTGTTGTCTGTGTTGTATCATCACTATCGGCGGGGTGCGGCGCAATTTCACTCAAAAGAAGCGCGCATATACCCGCGAAGGCAATAGCGATAATAATAAGCAGTTTTTTATCAAGACGAGTTTTCTCGGAAATAGCGTCAGTTATTTTTTTAATTGAGGCGGTTATTTTCATCACTGCGTCACCTCGGCTGTTAATTGGAGCTTTTCATAAATCTCACTTTTAATTTTTTCCGCGTTCAGACCTTCGCTGTTGAGCCGGATGTGTATATATTCCACATCCACTGTGTTTTCGCCATCAATTGTTACTCGCACATCAACCTCGCTTACGCCGTTATCGAGCTCGGGCACGGCATCAAGGATTTTCTGCTTAACCGCTTGCTCCGATGTAGAGATAAACACATCATTGACCTGCTGCGAATAATCGTAAGCGTAATCGTTTTCGGAATAATCAAGATTGACGCTTCCTTTAACAATGCCTGTCAGCGGTGTGGCTATGGCCGCAATGATGAACAGCGAGATAACTGTCTTCATCGTTTTTTCCATTGCTCCGCTCGGGACGAGAATATAAACAAGCGTACAAGCCGCGGAGCAAAGCGTTAAACAGGCGAGCCACTCCCGAAGGTACTGCATCTCATCCACCACCCTTCAGAGTTATTACAAGAGCGGATGTTATAATGAAAACCAGTCCGCAGTATACCGTGAGCACGGCTGTCAATGACATTGCCGTGCCTGCCACACGGAGAATTTCGCCCGTTGATTTAAGTGACAAAAGCTCCGCGCACACGCCGCTGATTCTAAGCGCCAAGGTCCACATAATCAGCTCGATTAAAACAGGAGCAATAGTTATAAATACCGCCGCGATGGAGAAGGCTCCAATGGTGCTTTTTATCAGAGCAATACTGCCGATTATTGATGAATATGCCTCGCTTATCGCGCCGCCGAGCACAGGAATGAAGCTGTTGACGGCAAGCTTGACACCCTTGCCGGCAAGTGTATCTGCCGAGGCGGCAAGCACATTCTTGAGCGCGAGAATTCCCGAAAACATCGCCGCCGCGATTGAAACCGCCGCAAGCATGACTTTTCGAATAAGCTCGCTCACCGACGAAAGGTTCAGGGCGGGAGAAACAGCGCCTGTCATTCCCATCACACAGCAGGTGCCCACAAGCGGCAGGGCGGCGGAATTCACAAATGTCGTTATCCCCTGCGCGGCGGCAAAAGCCATGCCCTGATAGCTTATAGCGAGCATGGGGCTGCCCGATGCTGTTAAAACAGCCGCAAGCACCGGTATAAGCGCCCTTTCAAACCCCGCGCACACCCCTATTGCCGCCGCGCCTGCCGATATTACTGCACTCGCCGGAGTGAAAATGGTTAATATAACGAAGACGCCCGATATAAGTGTCAGAATTGCTTGAGAACTTTCTTTTTCGGGATAAAAGCTTTCCGCGATTGCAATAATGATTATCACCGCAAGTAGTCTTGCCGTGATTTTGAGTAAACCGGGCAGCTTACCTTTAACGATAAGCAGAAGCAAATTTATCAGCCTGCCCGGTTTACAGGCAAGCATTGATGAAAAATCCATGTCACCGTAGCCCAAGCGGTCAAGGTAGTCATTTGTTTCGTCGCTCAGCTCGTCCTTAAGCCCGGTTGCGCCGCTTTCGCGCAGCTGCTCGTCATAGAAGTTGTCGCCCTGAGCGCAGGCGGAAACGGCAAAAACCATCAGAATCAAAGCACAGCAAGCAAAAATTAAAATCTTTTTCATAATCATTTTTTACAGCATCCCCAGGGCGAGCACGGTTATGGCCTTAAGCAGAGGCATCGCGGTAACAAGAGCCATTGCTTTGCCGCAGAGCTCAACCGCCGCTGCAATCGAATGGCAGGAGTTATCATAGCATACATCCGCCGCGAGTTGGGCTATAACACAAATTGCTAACCCCTTTAGCAATATTTCAACATTTTCCTTATCTATCAGCGACAGCTCAAGCACTGTTCGCGCCTGAGTTGTTACGGCAAGCAAGCTGTCAAGCGAAATAAAGCAAATCAGCGCGAGCCCGCCGAGCAGAACGGCAACGCACATCTCGGGCTTTATCTGTTTAATAATCGCGTACAGCGCGGCTGTTATTATCGCCGCGGCGGCAACCTTCATCACTTCCATAGCTACATATCAAATACAGCTTTTGCGCTATCAAGCAAAGCTGTAAACTGAGGCAAAAGCATCATAAGCGCAACCGCTATGCCCGCAAGAACGGTAATCAAAGCATAGTCATCCCTGCCGGCACGCACCAGAATCTGGTTAAGTATCGCCACAAGAATTCCGACAGCTGCAATTTTAATTACGATATCTATATCCATAATCGACCATTCCTTTTCGGCACATTGCTAAATAAGTAAAACTGACACCGCAAGCCCCCCGAGAAACCCGAGCGGAGGCAGAACACCCGTATATTTGGCTTTTGTCGTCCTGTAGCCCTCAAGCCGTTCGTTAAAAAGTCCCGTGTAAAGCTCACACACTGCGAGCTGACCGTTTAAGTCCGTTGTGCCTATGCTTTGACCGAATTCACAGAGCATAGCGATATCGGGGCCGCTCAAATGGCACCGGGCCGCAGAGCTCTCCACGGCGACAGCCCAAGCTGACGGAAACGGCTCTCCCTCTTTACACTTACTTCTGCAAATCTTAATGAATTCAAGGTTTTTCAGTCGTCTGTCATCACTGAGCGCGTCAAGCAAGTCGTACACGGGTATGCATATAAATTCAAGCCTTGATCTGATGGCTGAAAGCATAATCAATATGTTCTCGCAAGTTTCACACCTGCAAACAGCCCTTTGCGATGCATACCTGCCCAGCAGAGTGCACGATGCTGTTATCATCAAAACTGCAGCAAGCTTCATTAAGCAAATCACCGACCTTGTATATTTGTGACACTACTCCGGGCGAGCGGGCGCCCTCAAGCAAAACAACCCTGTCAAAAACGCCCGTACGCATAAGCGCAAGAATCTGCTTTCTGGCTGTAAGCTCTCTGCGCGAGGCGGCGTGAACGCTTACAAGAAAGGCAACTCCCGAATTAAGTCCCTCGCTTATCGCGTCGATTTCGGCGAGCGTTCCCACCTCATCGCAGATAATGATTTCGGGTGAAAAGCATCTCAGAGCAAGCATCACCGCCTCGCTTTTAGGGTAGCCTGTGAGAATATCGCAGTTCACGCCCACGTTGCAATGTGATACGCCCCTGTGAACAGCGGCAATTTCCCCTCTCTCGTCGCAAATCACCGTTCGATAGCAGGCACTGCGCGCTCCGCCCGAAATCAGTCTGGCGAGGTCTCGCAAAAGCGTTGTTTTGCCCGACGACGGAGCGCCCGCGATAATTGCCGATGACGGAAAAGACGAAAAAATGCTGTTGTAAACCATCTCTGCCGCGCCCTTTACCTCGCGAGCGATTCGCAGATTAATGCAAGATATGTCGCGCACGGCGGTAACAGTACCCCCCGCGCAAACCGCTGTGCCGGCAATTCCTGCGCGGTGACCTCCCTCAATTGTTATGTAGCCGCTGTTAATTGAGCTTTGGCAGCTGTGTACCGAATAGCCGCATATGCGCACAAAAACCTGCTCAAGCTCCTTCGAATCAACCGTTACAGCGCCCGATGAGCAAAACGGACTGAGTCTGCCGCCGTCAAATAAAAAATGCGCTCTGCCGTCCAGAGTTACCACCAGAGGCTTGTTGGTTCGAATCCTGATTTCGCTTATTCTGCAAGCTTTTTCCGCCTCAACCTCATAGAGCAGACCCGAAAGCCGCGACGTTAAGCACCCGAGAGCCGAATAAAAACCATCGCTCTTTTCCGTTGCCGCCGCCTCCTTTGTCCCGTTTTGTAAAATGTATGACGCCTTGTCCGCGGATAGAACAGACATTTTACAGTTTGTTTAC
The DNA here is from genome assembly GCA_964448835.1 of uncultured Clostridium sp. GTDB lineage: Bacteria > Bacillota > Clostridia > Oscillospirales > Acutalibacteraceae > CAG-177. The sequence goes on from CAYUXK010000008.1 coordinate 24,436, forward strand.
TTGAAAAACGGTGTATAATATGTTATAGTCATATAATAAAAATTGAGCGACCGCTATTTTCCCCGCGGACGCCCAAATGGAGGATGTGTAATGTCAAGACTTGGTTCCGGTTACTCTAGCGAGGCGAAGCAACCGCTTTGGAAACGCTTGTTTGTTAATAATCAATACTGCTGGCTGTCATGCTTTTGCACAGCGGCAATAATGATGCTTGTTCTGTTTTGCTTCGATGTCATTCCATTCGGTGATTTCACAATACTGAGAATGGATTTATACCATCAATACGGTCCACTTTTTGCCGAGCTTTATGACCGTGTAACAGGGCTAAAGAGTCTTCTTTACTCTTGGCAAACGGGGCTTGGTTCGCCTTTCCTCGGTAACTTCTTTAATTACCTGTCAAGCCCGACCGCGGTAATAATGTTGCTGCTCGGTCATGAGAATATGCCCGAGGCGATAGCGGGCATGATTATAACCAAAGCTACATTCGCAAGCGGCGCGTTTTGTTATTACCTTAAGAAATCACAGTATAAGCACGATTTTACCACGGCGGCATTCGGTATTCTTTACGCCATGTGCGGCTACTTTGTCGCATATTATTGGAATGTAATGTGGATTGATGCGATGGTTTTTTTCCCGTTTATGATACTCGGCATTGAATACATCGTTCGCGGCAAAAAGCCCTGGGTTTACATTGCCGCTCTCTCGCTTACGCTGTTAACAAGCTACTATATGGGATATATGGCTTGCATTTTTGCCGTGCTTTATTTTGTTGTATACTACTTTTCAACATATGATTTCGGCTCCTTTGATGAGAGCACGCCTTACACGCTCAGCGGCTCGGGCGAAAAAAAATACCGATTTGCCGACAAGGTACTTCACTCGCAGTTTTTAAGAAGCGGTTTAAAATTCGGTTTTGCGAGCATTTCGGCGGGCTGTCTTGTCGCTGTATCACTTGTCCCGATTTATTTTGTTCTTAAGAATTGCTCGGCGACCTCGGGGGTTATGCCGGAGGAATGGAAAACTTATTTCACGATTTATGATTTTCTCTCTAACCATATCGCAAGCGTCGACCCGACCATTCGCTCGAGCGGTGAGGAAGTTTTACCAAATGTATACTGCGGCATGGCAACGCTTTTACTTGTGCCTATGTATCTGTATGTTAAATTCATACCGTTAAAAGAAAAAATTGCGTATTTCGGTCTGCTGGTGGCTTTATATTTCAGCTTTAACCTTAATAAGCTTAACTATATCTGGCACGGGTTCCATTTCCCAAACGACCTGCCTTACCGCTTCTCGTTTATGTATTCCTTCATCCTTCTCGTAATTGCCTATAGGGCATTCACGCATTTGAAGGAATTCAAAGGCAAGGAAATTTTAAGCATCGGGCTGGCAGTTGTGGCGGCTATAGTAATTTTTGAGAAATTCGGCGCGAAAAATGTTCAGGATATTTCAGTTACTATCAGCATCGCTTTTATTGCGACCTACTGCCTCGTTTTTGTTGTATTTAAAAACAACAATTATCAGCGCACCGCTGTCTCGCTGCTGCTGCTGTGCTGTGTTGTGGGCGAAATAGCCTGTGCCAACACTGACCGCTACAGCTTTGGTCAACAGAAGTCTGATTACACAAGCGACTACGATGAATTTGTTGAGTTAAAGGATAATCTTGACAAGCGCTACGGCAGCGACACCTACCGCATGGAACTCACCTATAACCGCGCGCGAATGGACCCCGCATGGTTTGGCTACAACGGCATATCAACCTTTACCTCAATGGCTTACGAGAAGCTCGCTAATCTGCAAAGCAATCTCGGAATGTACGGCAACTATATAAACAGCTACACCTATTACCTGCAAACGCCTGTCTATAATATGATGCACTCGCTTGAATATATTGTTGATAACGATTCCGAGGTCAGCGTTTCATCAGATTATTACACAAAGCTCATGTCAAGCGGCAAGTTTACCGCTTACGAGAATAAATATAATCTGCCAATCGCATTCACAGTTGACCGCGAGCTTTCAGAATGGTTTACCGAAAGTGCGAATCCTTTCTCTGTTCAAAGTGATTTCGTCGAACTTTCTACGGGCGTCAGCGATGTTTTCACAAGGATGGATATTGACGAAATCCGCTATTACAATGTTGATGAGATAACCACAGGTCTTTCAACCGGCGATATGTATTTTAGTAAAAGTATCTCCGACACGAGCGGCGAGGTTACCGTGTACCTCAAGAGCCCCGAAACTCAGCACTGCTATCTCTTTGTTGATTCCGAGGCTTTCGATTCAATTCAAATACACAAAAACGGCAAAACCTTTACCCAGCAAACCGATGAGCCTTATATTTACGATTTAGGCGTGTGCTCGGTTGAGGACGAAATATCGGTGCTCATGTCGATTGACGAAACGCATAATTACGGTTACATTGATTTCCATCCGTACGCGGTAAATGATGAGGCGTTTAAGAAAGCGTATTCTATCCTTAAATCAGGGAGCCTTAATGTTGAAAGCTTTGAAGAAACATGCATTAAGGGCACTGTTAATGCAGAAAAAGACTGCTTGCTCTACACCTCAATACCCTTTGATTTCGGGTGGAATGTGACAATTGACGGTAAAGAAGTGCCGTCGGATAAATTTGTCATAATCGGCAACGGCTTCCTCGGGGTTAACCTTGAAAAGGGTGAACACACCATTGAGTTTAAGTTTGTACCACAGGGGCTCATGCTCGGTCTGCTTATTTCCGAGATCACTGCTCTTTTGCTGATTCTGTGGGTGCTGATTTACAGGCGCCTTGATATAATGAAAGAGATGAAAACCGTTATAAGACAATCCGAGGCCTCGGCGCTGATTAAATACAAAGAGCCTGTTTCCTTTGCCCCCGAGGCTCTGCCCCCTGATGACTTTGAGGATATCTTCTTTGATACCCCTGATTCTCAATGACCTAAGCATAATTTCTGAAGTTTAAAACAGCGGAATGTCAGCATTCCGCTGTTTTCTGTTTTATTCATTTTTATGATCAAAATATTATCGGATTATTTTATTAATTGATTGACACCTAAGCCCGCTTTAGGTACAATTACATTATATACTGATGGAGGGATGGCATGGAGGCGGTAAGACAGGCAAAGGATTTCTACGAGGAAGTGAAGCTCTATTGGAATCAGCCGCGCCCGGGCGAATATGTTCCGTATAAGGAAATTATAAAGCTCTCGGTGGGCTGGATGGCGCTTTACATGTCAATTCAGTGGAGTATCGGCTTCGGCGTCGGCAACCAGTTCACAGGCATGACTCTCGGCATGAACAACCGCGAGCTTCTTGTTATGGGTTATGTCTGTCAATTCATCGGCTACGGGCTTACACCGCTTAATGCCTGGATAGTTGATAACCTGAGAAGCAAAGACGGTAAATACCGCGTATACATAAAGCTTGCACTGCCGGCTATGACTCTGACTCTTTTATCGCTGTGGCTGCCATATGAGAAGGTGCGTGACGCGAACCAGCCCTTTACGCAGTACATAATGATTGCAATGCTGTTTATAATGGGGCAATTGCAGGGGTATGTTCAGAACTGGGTTACGACAGGCGTTACAAACATGGTTCACGTTATAACGCCAAACACCCAAGAGCGCACCAAGATAATGTCAATTACAAGCATTATTTACAGTTTGGGCTACACAATCAATAATCTCTATTACCCCATCATGGTTGATATCCTGTGCAATAACGGCGATAAATATAATATGCGTTATTATCGAGGAACGTATACCCCCGTTGCTTTACTCATGCCGCTTGTTCTTATTGCTTACTTCGGAACCAGGGAACGCCTTGTTTTGCCCAAAAGCCGCATAACCAAAATGAGCTTTTCAAACTCACTTCGCGCGGTCGCAGGCAACAAAATTTTCTGGATTAAAGCTGCCGACGGCTGGAACGACTTCCTTGAGGGAGCAAAGGGTAATGTTTGGGACTGGATGGTGTACCGCGCCCACATTATGTCAAGCACCACCTATGGTCTTCTTAACACGGTTTCATATAACGCGGCGTTTTGGGCGATGCTGTTTTCGCCGTGGTTTATAAAAAAGTTCGGCAAGCGAAAAATAAAGATAGTTAAAAACACTTTGCAGATTTTTCTGATTGCTTCAATTTACTTCTTCTATAAGACCCCCTTTGCGGCTGTCGGACTGTTTGTTGTGAACACATTAAACCGATTCATTGACTGCGGCAACGTTATTGACAGCGCCATTGAATCGGATATGCGCGATAATCAGCAGTACCTTATCGGTGAAAGAATTGACGGCTCATTCGGCTTTATTCAATCATACGCGGGTGGCGTAATAGGTGCCTTCACGGGGCTTTTTATTCCTTGGGTATATAAGAAAAAGGGCTTTGACGGTAACGATTACTCCGTTCTTGATGTATACACAGATTATGATGAAACAAAGCCTCTTTCTCAGCAAACCAAAAACCCCAACTGCGTACTGTTCAAAATGATGGATACTCTGCTCGGCATATCCGTAATCGGCGCAGCAATCGATGTGCTGCCTTGGTTTGCCTATGATATAAGTGAAACAGGTCAAAGGTCAATGATTCGCGTAATCAGAATAAGAACAATCGTTGAGGACCGCGCGGCGAAAATGAATGAGGACTCCTCTTATATAGAGGGCTGCGAGGCAATTCTGAAGGCAGAAAAGTATTACGGCAAAAGCAAGGTTGATGTTCCGCCCCGCAGCTTACTCAAGGCGGCAAAAACATTGCCTAAAAACACAGCCGAAGAAAAAGACACGCGCCACGCGGCAATTAAAGAAGCAAAAAAGTCAATCGCCGACGCGCATGAATATAACGAGGAAATTGATATATCCGATTTTGTTATGCATGAAATTCACCGCTTTGAGAGTGAGTTCGGTCAAAAACAACTTGAATTATGCAGGCTTATCGTATCAGGCGGCTTTGAGCACTTTTTTGATTGCGACGAGGAGGCTATAGCGCTCTCTGCCGCGCTTCCCTTAACTCACATCAAAGAAGAACGCACATGGAGAAAGCAAGAAATCAGAAACGCGAGAGCGCTTCATAGATCAAGGCGTTTGGCGGCGAAGCATTACCCGAACGGCGTTGTTGAGTTTAACCAGCAGATATATGAGGATGCTTATAATCTGCCCGACGATAACCCTAAGCTTGCCAAAATCAGACGCAAGGCAATGCGCAAAGCGAGCGCCCAGAAAAATCTGTATGCCACCGTTGCCGCGCCCTACCTTGCCGCAATCAGAACCATTGAGCTTTCGGAAGGCTACAGCGACCTTGACTCGATAACCTCGGATTACGACGATATCATTGCAAAACGCAATTCACGCCATGACGCGGAACGAATGGAGGCGGAGCGTGTAGCAGATGAGCGCCGCAGAGACCGTGAAACCAGAGAGGCACAAAAAAAGCTGAGAAAATAGAAATTGCTTGAACATAAAAAAGTACGGACATTCAAAACGAAATGTCCGTACTTTAATTATATCAAAATCAGATTTTCAGTATCTTTTTAAGGTACAAGCCTGTATATGAGCCCTCGGTCTGCGCAACTTGCTCGGGTGTGCCCTGCGCGACAATTCTGCCGCCCTTGTCGCCGCCGTCGGGCCCCAGATCAATAATGTGGTCGGCAACCTTAATTACATCAAGGTTATGCTCAATCACGATAACGGTGTTGCCTGAATCCACAAGGCGGTTAAGAACCTCGATTAGCCTGTGAACATCCGCGGCGTGAAGCCCTGTTGTAGGCTCATCAAGCACATAGAGCGTTTTGCCCGTTGCGTAACGCGACAGCTCGGTTGACAGCTTAACTCTCTGCGCCTCGCCGCCCGAAAGCTGTGTCGCGGGCTGACCGAGCTTGATATATCCAAGCCCCACATCATAAAGCGTTTTAAGCTTTCGGTGGATTTTGGGAATGCTTTCGAAAAAGTTCATCCCCTCCTCAACGGTCATTTCAAGCACTTCATAGATATTCTTGCCCTTATATCGAACCTCAAGCGTTTCCGCATTGTATCGTTTGCCGCCGCAAACCTCGCACGGCACATATATATCGGCAAGGAAGTTCATTTCGATTTTAACAATGCCGTCGCCCTGACACGCCTCGCATCGCCCGCCTTTGACATTAAAGGAGAAGCGGTTTGCCTTGTAGCCCTTGCGCTTCGCTTCGGTAACCGAGGCGAAAAGCTCACGGATATCGTTGAAGAAGCCTGTATATGTGGCGGGGTTCGAGCGTGGAGTTCTGCCTATCGGCGATTGGTCAATATTGATTATTTTATCAAGGTATTTTATACCTTCAATTCTGTCATACTTACCCGGCACACGCTTGGCGTTATTGAGCGAATTCGCCAGCTTTTTGCTGATAATCTCGTTAACGAGCGAGGATTTGCCGCTGCCCGAAACACCCGTTACGCAAATGAATTTGCCCAAAGGAAAGGTGACGTCAATGTTTTGCAGATTATTCTCCGCGGCGCCGTAAACGGTAAGCGCCTTGCCGTTATCCTCCCGCCTTTTTTCGGGTATTGGGACGAATTTCTTGCCGCTGAGGTATTGCCCTGTGATTGATTCCTCGCAGTTCTTAATATCCTCAACGCTGCCGCAGCAAACCACCTTGCCGCCGTGGATTCCCGCGCCCGGGCCGATATCAACAATATAATCTGCGCTGTACATTGTTTCTTCATCATGCTCAACAACTATCAGAGTGTTGCCAATGTCACGAAGATGCTTAAGCGTTTCAAGCAGCTTTTCATTATCCTTCTGGTGCAGACCTATGCTCGGCTCATCTAAAATATAAAGCACGCCCATCAGCGAAGAGCCGATTTGAGTTGCAAGGCGAATACGCTGACTTTCACCACCCGAGAGGCTGCCCGATGAACGGGCAAGGGTAAGATAATCAAGCCCTACGCTTGAAAGGAATACCAGACGCGAACGGATTTCTTTAACAATCAGCTCGGCTATCATCTGCTCACGCTTTGTGAGAGTCAAAGCATCCAGGAATTCTAACCCGCGCTTTATAGACATATTTGCAAATTCATTAATATTTATACCGCCCACGGTAACACTAAGCGTTTCTTTTTTGAGCCTTGCGCCAAAGCAATCAGGGCATTGGGTGGGCGACATAAAAGCCTCAAGGTCAGCTCTTGACCATTCGCTTGAGGTTTCATGGTAACGGCGCTCCATGTTATTAATTACACCCTCAAAATCGGTTAAATAAGTGCCTGAGCCGTATTCCATTCGGCGCTCAATCTTAATTTTTTTGCCGTTTGTACCGTATAGAATAACATCTTTCGCTTCATTGCTGAGTTCACCGAAGGGGGTTTCAAGTGAAAAGCCGTAGTGGGCAGCAAGGCCTTCAAAATACATCTGCGCTATAGTACCGCCGTCAGAGTTTCGCCAACCGCTCACACGGATTGCGCCGCTTTTGATAGAAAGGCTATCATCAACGCACAGCTTCGTATCAACCTTCATAAAAATGCCTAAACCCGAGCAGGTAGGGCAGGCTCCAAACGGATTATTGAATGAAAAAGATCTCGGCTCAAGCTCCGCAATACTCACTCCGTGCTCCGGGCAGGCGTAATTCATTGAGAAAAGCAGCTCCTCGCCGCCCTGAACATCGATAAGGATAATCCCGTCGCTGAGTTTTACGCCCGTTTCTATTGAATCAGCAAGGCGCGAGCGAATGCCGTCTTTGATTATCAGGCGGTCAACTATCACTTCAATATTATGTTTAATATTCTTATCAAGCTTTATTTCTTCAGTAAGGTCATAAAGGTTGCCGTTGACACGGGCACGAACAAAGCCGTTTTTGCGGGCGGACTCAAGCTCCTTTACAAATTCACCTTTTTTGCCCCTGGCTATGGGCGCCAAAATCTGAATTTTCGTTTCCTCAGGCAGCTTCAAAACCGAAGCAACGATATCGTCAACAGTTTGCCTTGAAATTTCTCTTCCACACACGGGGCAGTGAGGAATGCCGATTCTCGCGTATAAAAGGCGCAGATAATCATAGATTTCCGTGACTGTGCCCACGGTTGAACGCGGATTTTTTGATGTGGTCTTTTGGTCAATTGATATAGCCGGTGAAAGCCCGTCAATATATTCCACATGCGGTTTTTCCATCTGCCCGAGAAATTGGCGGGCGTATGACGAAAGCGACTCCACATATCTGCGCTGGCCCTCGGCGTAAATTGTATCAAACGCAAGCGAGGACTTGCCCGAGCCCGAAAGCCCTGTAAAAACAACAAGCTTATCGCGCGGAATTTGAAGATCAATATTTTTTAAATTATGCTCGCTTGCGCCCTTGACAGTTAAATACTTTTGTGCCATAGATGCTTACTTCCCTTTTCTGAGCTTCTCAATTTTATCTCGCAGATACGCGGCGTGCTCGAATTCGAGTATCTTCGCCGCGGACTTCATTTCGGCGGTAAGGCGAGTAATCATTTGCTCGCGCTCAACTCTTGACAGCTTTGAAATTGACTTGTCCGTTTCTGCTTTAGACGATATTTCAATGATATCGCGTACATCTTTAATTATAGTTTGCGGTGTAATGCCATTTTCCTCATTATATCTCATCTGCTTCTCACGGCGGCGGTTTGTTACGGTCAGAGCCTTTTCCATTGAGGGCGTGACAGTATCCGCGTACATTATAACCTCGCCCTCGGAGCTTCTCGCCGCCCTGCCGATGGTTTGAATCAGCGAGGTTTCACTGCGCAGGAAGCCCTCCTTATCCGCATCAAGAATTATCACAAGCGATACCTCGGGCAGGTCGAGCCCCTCGCGCAAAAGGTTTATGCCTACCAGGACATCGAATTCACCCTTGCGCAAGTCCCTGATTATCTGCATACGCTCGATTGTATCAACATCATGGTGCATATAGCGCACCTTGATGCCCGTATCATCAAGATAATCGGTCAAATCCTCCGCCATCTTTTTGGTCAGAGTTGTGACCAGCACACGGCTGCCCCGAGCAGTTCTGATGTTGATTTCAGATATCAAATCATCAATCTGACCCTCGGTCGGGCGAACGGAGACTAACGGGTCAAGCAGACCTGTGGGTCTGATAACCTGCTCAACAATCTGAGCACTTTTTTCTTTCTCAAAATCTGAAGGAGTGGCGCTGACAAATATCTTTTGCCCGACACGCTCGTAGAATTCATTAAAGGTCAGCGGACGGTTGTCGTAAGCCGACGGCAGACGAAAGCCGAACTCAATCAGGCTCTCCTTACGCGAGCGGTCGCCGCCGTGCATAGCGCGCACCTGCGGCAAAGTCACATGAGACTCATCGACAAACAGCATAAAATCATCGGGAAAATAATTTAGAAGCGTAAACGGCGGTGAGCCTGCCGGTCTGCCCGTCATAACGCGCGAATAATTCTCTATACCCTTGCAAAAGCCCGTTTCTCGCAGCATCTCAATATCATATTCGGTGCGCTGGCGGATTCGCTGAGCCTCGAGCAGCTTGCCGTTTGCCTCAAAATACTTGACTCTGTCAAGCATCTCGTCATAGATATTCGCGATTGCCGACTCAAGCTTGTCCGGCGAAACAACATAGTGAGACGCGGGGTAAATGGCGACATGAGAGCGAACAAGCTTAACCTCGCCGGTGAGCGGATTAATCTCGCTTATGCGCTCAACCTCATCGCCGAAAAATTCGATTCTGATTGCGTCTTCATTTGAATAAACAGGGAAAATCTCAACCACATCGCCGCGAACACGGAACTTGTTTCGCGTGAAGCTGATGTCGTTGCGTTCATACTGAATCGAGACAAGCTTCTCGATAAGCTCGTCACGGTTCTTTTGCATACCCTGCCTTATCGAAATAACCATATTGCGGTAATCAATGGGGTCGCCCAGGGTATAAATACACGAAACGCTCGCGACGATTATGACATCCCTGCGCTCGGAGAGCGCCGAGGTCGCAGAGTGGCGCAGCTTATCAATTTCATCATTAATCGCAGAATCCTTCTCAATATAGGTATCCGTTGTCGGTATATAGGCCTCGGGCTGATAGTAATCGTAATAAGAAACGAAATATTCCACCGCGTTCTCGGGGAAAAATTCCCGAAACTCCGAGCAAAGCTGGGCGGCAAGCGTTTTGTTATGCGCGAGCACAAGCGTGGGGCGGTTAACCTCGGCGATAACATTCGCCATTGTAAAGGTTTTGCCCGAGCCGGTAACGCCGAGCAAGGTTTGCTCATTAAACCCGTGCCGAAGCCCGCTGACAAGCTGCTTTATTGCTTGCGGCTGGTCGCCCGTGGGTGAATATTGGGAATGAAGTTTAAAATCCATATTAACTCCTAAATAAACGCGTCCTTAAATTTTGCCGTTGACGCCATTGAAGTGATTTCACTGCCTGCGTAGACAAAATGGTCGGTGAGCTTGATCCCCACCGAGCCAAAAAGCTCAATGAGCTCAAGCGTTACAGAGACATCCTCACGCGAGGGCGCTGAAATGCCGTTTGGATGGTTATGGGCAAGAATAACGCTGTGGGCGTTGTTTTGAAAGGCTGTTTCGAGCAGGTGCTTTTTGCGGATTGAAACGCTTTCAGACCCGCCCTCGCTGACCTTACAGCAATTGATAAGAGCATTCTTGCTGTCAAGGCAAATTAAATAGAAAACCTCATCCTTTACGCCGTTAAAAATAAGCTTAAGATAATTCTCAATGCTATTTTTACTTGAAATCACTGTCTTTTTATTAATTTCATCATCAGCGCAGAGCCTTTGAAGCTTTGGAATCATTGTTAAAAGGACGGCGGTGTTTTCGCCAACTCCATCAACATTTATCAGCTTCTCATAGTCAGCCTCAAGCACATTTTTCAGCGAGCCGAATTGAGAAATGAGTTTATGCGCGAGCTCGTTTGTATCCTTGCGGGGGATTGAATAAAACAAAAGCAGCTCAAGCGCGTTATGGTCGGCAAACCCCGACAAACCGTTTTTAATGTAGCGTTCACGAACCCTTTGCCTGTGATCTTCGTGCATAAAATCACCCTTTTCCCGCTGAAATAAACATATTCTATATTATACAACAAAATTTATCTTTTGCATAGCCATAATATGTGATATAATATTAAAAATTTGATTTGTGAGGTTATTATGAAAAGCTTCATCATCGGCGAAAATGACTCAGGTCAGCGGCTTGATAAATTCATTACAAAAGCAGTCCCCTCCCTGCCGCAGACCCTTATGTATAAATACATTCGTCTTAAGCGCATCAAGGTTAACGGAAAGCGTAGCGAGATTTCGTCGCGTCTTAATAAGGATGACCTTGTTGAAATGTATATAAACGACGAATTTTTCACGCCGGTTAAAAGCGTCTATGATTTCATGACTGCGTCAAAAAAACTGAATATTATATATGAAGACGATAATATAATGCTGCTTGATAAGCCCGTTGGGCTGCTGTCGCACCCTGATGTAACCGAATACAACGATACGCTTATAACAAGAGTGAAGCGTTATCTTTACGAAAGCGGATTTTATAATCCGGATGATGAAAACTCCTTCGCGCCGTCGCTTGTGAACCGAATCGACCGCAACACGAGCGGAATAGTGATTGCCGCCAAAAACGCCGAGAGTCTTCGCATACTTAATGAGAAGCTGAAAAAACGTGAGATAGAAAAATACTACCTCTGCGTCATTCACGGTGTCCTTGACGAAAAGCAGGGAATACTTGAGGGCTGGCTGATAAAAGACGAGGATAAGAATAAGGTTGCCGTTTTTAATTCCCCGCGCGATGGTTCAAAGGAAATACGCACAAAGTACAGCGTACTCGGCGAGCAAAACGGGCTGAGTCTGGTTGAGGTTCAGCTTCTCACAGGAAGGACTCATCAGATAAGGGCGCACTTCGCTTGTATCGGGCATCCTCTGCTCGGCGACGGCAAATACGGCACAAACACCGCGAACAAGCCGTACGGTTACAAAAAGCAGTTTTTGAGTTCCTACCGCCTGTGCTTCGCATTTAAATCAGACGCCGGTATACTGAATTACCTTAACGGCAAAAGCTTCAGCTTAAGCGATGTTTGGTTTAGAAGTGAGTTTTTACAGGGTCGTCTTACTCGCAAATAACTCTCTGTTTTTAATTTTTACTATTAAATTATAAAGAAATTTCACAAATAAGACTTGTAAAAGCTAAAAAAATAGTTTAGTATATTGATATTGTGCCGACTTCGTTATGTCGGCATACAATTCTTAAAAGTAAAGGATGAATATCATGGCAAAAAATGATACTTCGAAGTCCAAGGCCGAAAACTACCGCGAGGAGCGCAAGCAGCGAATCGCGAAATCGGCGAAGCTTAACGCAAAGAGTATAGAAAAGCGCAAAAAGGTTGGCGCCACTGTTCAAAAGGTGGTTGCAATAGTAGTCGCTGCTGCTATTGTTCTTGGCGGCGTATGGTTTATTATTGACAAGCTCGGAGTTACCGACAGAATGACCACCGCGGTCAAAATCGGCGACTATAAGCTTTCCTCAGCCGAATTTAACTATTACTACACCATGGCATATCAGCAGACAGTTTATTATGCCGATTACTATACCGAGCAAATGGGCTATAACCCCACAGGCTATGACTCCGCTAAATCCCCCGACGAGCAAAAGACCAAGGATGAAGACGGTAAAGAAATCACATGGGCGGCTCAATTCCGCAGCGATGCCGTTGAACATGCTCAATTTGTTATCGCTTATTACCAAGAGGCAGTTAAGGCAAAGTACACCTTGACCGAGGATGAGAAAGCCGAAATCAAAGAAACCGTCGAGAGCTACAGAGAGAACGCGACAAAGAATAACTATTCATTGAACGCTTACCTTCGCCAAAACTTCGGTGCGGGCTTTAATGAGGATACATTTAAAGAGCAACTTACAAAAGAAACACTTGCCCAAAGATTCTATGACGATAAAAAGGAACAGTTGACCGAGGGCATCACCGACGACGCTATTAAAAAAATCTACGATGCCGATAAGAAGAGCTACGATTACACCGATGTTCGCTATAAGTCCTTTGCTTTCACAAAGCTTACAGCAAAAGACGGCGAATCCGAAAAAGCTCTTGCCGAGCGTCAGAAGAAGGCAAACGCCGAAGTAACTGCCGAGGCAAAGAAGGTTTATGCAAAAATCAAGGATGAGAAAACATTCATCTCCGCGGTAAAAGAGTATGATAACTCAAAGACCAAGGAAGCCGCGACTGCTACCGATGTTAAAGAAGAGTACGATGAGGATGAAACTCTCACAAAGAACGCGAAATATTCCTCAATGTCAACCTCAATTACTGTAAAGGGCGCTGACTGGCTCTTTAATTCCTCACGCAAGGCCGGTGAAATCACCCTTATTGAGGACGATACAGGCTGCTATATTATCTTGTGCGTTAAGCCCATATATTCATTAAACAGCGTTTCTGTTCGCCATTGCCTTATAGCGCCTGAGGCCGCCGCCGAAGATGGAACGCCTACTGACGCTGAGAAGAAAAAGGCAAAATCTGAGGCTGAGGCTCTTCTGAAGACCTGGAAAGAGGGCAAGGCCACTGAGGAAACCTTCGCCACAATGTGCAAAGAAAACACTACCGACACCGGCTCAGCAGAAACAGGCGGCCTCTATGAGGATGTCAGAGTCGGCCAGATGGTCCCCGCGTTTGAGAAATGGTGCTTTGACCCCAGCCGCAAGCCCGGCGACACAGGAATTGTTGAGAGCGATTACGGCTACCACATTATGTATTATGTCAAGAACAATCCCGATGACCTTGACTGGCAAGATACTATTAGAACCGCTGAAGGCGATAAGGCTTTTGAGAAATACTCCACGGACCTTCTTGCCAAGGCTGCTTATAAGCCCGTTGAAAATGACCGCTACACAGTAGCTGTTGCTGAAGACTTCTGCGCAAAGATTAAAAAGAACATTGCTTTAAACAAATAATTGCCGCTATTTAGATTGCAGGTGCGGATTTCCGTACCTGCAATTTTTGGTGTTATTTTTTATTTGTGAAAGGGAGCCCGGTAATGGAAATCGTAGCCAAAGTAAAAAATGTAGCTTCTGATGTTAAGGTGTATTGGAAGCAGCCCACACCCGGCAGGTATATGCCATTCAAAGAGATTGCATCCTACAGCGTAGGCGGCATGGGCTGGCAGGCACTGTGCATGGTTGCAAGCGCAATCACGGTCACCGGCACAAATATTATTATTTCAAACGCGACGGGCATTTCGCCCACAAAGCTTTTGATTGTTTATTACATAACTGCCATTTGTGGCATACCGTTCACCGCCATCAGGGCAAATATGATTGATAATATCCGCGTGAAAGGCGGCAAATATCGCCCCTATCTGCTCAGGATGGGCGTGCCCACCGCAATTCTCGCGATTGCCATAGTATATACGCCATATAAGAGCTTCACCTCAGTTGCGGCGGTTTATATCGTTGTTACGCTGTACAGCCTTGCCCTTCAGTTCGTATTCACATTTTTTAATGAGGCTTACGATAATCTTTTATTCGTGCTTTCACCGAATACCCAGGAGCGAAGCGATGTTTCCTCAATTAAATCAATTATCTCGTCCTTCGCCCCAACGGTTATTAATCCGCTTATCCCTGTTGTTCAAGGCATACTCAAGCTGAATGACATGAACGATATCAGACTTTACAGAGTACTGTACCCTCCCATCGTTATCTTCGGCGTTATTATGAGCATACTCGTTTATGTCAATACGAGCGAAAAAATTGTTCAGGCGCGCACTCATATTGTAAAAATTAAGTTTTGGGATGCGCTGCGCGCTGTTGCGAAGAACAAGTATTTTTGGATTATCTCGCTTGCTGGGTGGTTAGGCTTTCTTGAAAGCGCTCAGGGCAATGTTTTAGGCTGGCTTTATAACTACGGCAAGCTTTGCACACCGGGGCAATACAGCATTATTACGATTGTATACGGCAACGCCTCACTTTGGGGTATGCTTGCCGCTCCCTTCGCGATAAGGCGCTGGGGTAAAAAGAATGTTCTTATTGTAACAAACCTGTTTAATATTCTGTTTCTTGCATTGCTCTACCCCTCGGTTGGTGCAAGGTCAATCTGGCTTGTGCTTGCCTGCCTTTGGATGAATGCTGTCATGGGTTCATTCTCTCATATTCTTACGCCCAGCATTAACGCCGATTTGCGCGATTATCAGCACTACATAACCGGTGAGCGCATTGACGGCATGTTCGGCGCTATCGGCTTAATCGGTACATTTATTAACCTTGCTACTAATACCGTTTGGCCATTCCTTTATAAAACCTACGGCATTTATGACGGCAACGGCTTTGCAAACTCATTTGATATCCTTATGGAAAATGATGACGCGCTGTACCCGATTATTTATATGCTCATTATCCTCTCCGTTGTGGGCGCCGCGCTTAATGTAATCCCCTATTTCTTCTATGACCTTACTGAAACCAAGCAAAAGGCAATGATTAAGATTCTTAAAATCCGCGCTATGTTTGAGGATTACGGCAACAATTTACTGCGTGATAAAGAGCTTGTTGAGGCAATTGATATTGTGCGTGAAACGCGCGAATATGTAAATGAAGAATTGATTGAAGTGCCAAAGGGCAAGGGCACCCGTAAAGCGGCATCCAAAGCGCGAGATCATAATGAGCTTATCAATATCTCCCATATTGTTATGGCGGAGATGAATAAATTTGACAGCGACGAGATGAAATATAAGCTTAACCGCGCAAATGAAATATTTGCACTCGGTCTTGACGGCTGCTCAAGCTTTGATAAGGGCTCGCTTAGGGCGGCAAAGGCAATGCCGAAATCAACCGAGTACGAGAAAGAAATCCGCAAGGAAGAAATCAAAATCTCCAAGGGTATGCTCAGAAGCTCAAAGTTCATCAAAAAGCATTACAAAGACGGAATCGTTGAGTTTGACTCGAGTATAATTGAAGAAATCTTTGCCGAGCAAGACAAGCTTGACCTCGCCCGTGAGAGCGCCTACAAGGAGCTTTACGCTGCAAAAGAGGCCAAGGATAAATCAGCCGTCAGTCAAGCAAAGCTTAATGTAAAACAAATCGAAAACGAGCTTTACATTGTTAAGGGCAAGATGAAGAAAGCTGTTAATGATTCAACTCTGTTTAAGCGCACTGTCGAGCCGTATTCACAGGCAGAAAAGCTTATCGCGCAGGCCGTTGATTACACAAAGTTTGACAAGATTGAGGCACTTTATGACGACGCTCTCGAGCGTACAAAGCAGGCGGCTGAAAATGCAAAAGCCGATGACGCGAGACTTTCCGCCGAAAAAAAGGCTCTTAAAGAGAGGGCAAAGGCGACAAAAGCAATGAAGAACGGCAAAAAATAAAATAGTTCACCGCTTAAAATTAGAAAACACCCTACAAAAAAAGCCGCCCTAAAGGCGGCTTTTAGCATCTTATGTTTCGTTTTTGGGCCTGCGCAGGTAAGCGCCGACAGGCACAATATCCTCCGGGCAGGCAAATTTGGCTGTCATCATCGGGTGCGGAGCGTTATCAATCGCATCCCCGGTTTCATTGGTAAGCTCCGTTACCTTAATTGTGAAAGGCTTCTTGCCTTTGCACATCACATCAAGCTCATCGCCTTCAAAAAATCTGTTGCGCTGGCTGACGGTAAGCACACCGCCGCTCCAACCGAGCGCGATGGCTGCAACCTCCCACTCTCGAATATAGCCGCCTTTATAGTATATGTTCGAGTCGCCCTTTGGACTTCCGAAATAGAAGCCTGTGCAATAATCACGGTAGCTTACCCTATGCACCTCGTCAACTATCCACTGCTCAGGTGTATAATCCGGATTAAAACCGGAGTCGATATATCCTTTAAGCGCGCTGCTGTATGCATTCACAACGGCAGCCGTGTAATAGGCTGATTTTGCCCTGCCTTCAATTTTAAAGCTGCTCACACCTGCCTTGGCAAGAATCGGCAAATGCTCAATCATGCACATATCTCGTGAATTCATAATGAAGGTACCGTCGTCTGTTTCGTCAATCGGGAAATATTCACCCGGGCGCTTCTCCTCGGTGAGGGCGTATTTCCAGCGGCAAGGCTGCGCGCAGTCCCCCCTGTTCGAGTCCCTGCCTGTCATATAGTTCGATAAAAGGCAGCGCCCCGAAAAAGACACGCACATTGCTCCGTGAACAAAGCACTCAATTTCGAGCTCTTTAGGAGTCTTTGCTCGAATTTCGGCAATATCCTCAACCTGAAGCTCACGCGCGATAACAATTCGTTTCGCGCCCATTTCGTAAAGCACCCTCGCGCTTTCATAATTAGTAACGCCCGCCTGGGTAGAGATATGAATATCCACATCCGGCGCAAGCTTTTTTGCGATATCCATAACGCCAAGGTCGGTTATTATGAAAGCGTCAACGCCACTCTGCGCCGCGCCCGTCAGAAAATCAGGCAGCAGGGCAATTTCACTGTTTCTCGGCAGGGTATTACAGGTTAAGTAAACCTTAACGCCCTTTTGATGGCAACGCTCAACCGCCTTAGTTAATTGCATAAGCGTGAAATTTTGGGGAGCGGTGCGCATACCAAAGCGCTCACCGCCGAGATACACCGCATCAGCGCCAAAGCTCAGTGCGGCTTCGAGCCGCTCCTCATCACCTGCGGGGGCAAGCAGCTCAAGGCTTTGTCTGTTAAGCATAGCTACTCCTAATCGTTATTTATCCGCAGTACTTTAAGCATATTACTGTCAAATTCTGCCTGCGTGCTCGCCATATATATTTCGCCGTATTTATCATGGCAAAAGTAGAAATAATTAGTGCTTTGCGGGCTCAGCGCAGCCTCAATCGCGTCAGTGCCGGGGTTACATATCGGCCCCGGGGGCAGACCGCGGTTGACATCGGTATCATAAGCCTCGGCAAAGATGATAGATTCGCTTGCCGAAACATTTGACGCAACATATTTACTGATATAATCCGAGGTTGAGACGCAGCCGAGAGTCGGCCATGAAACCGGGCGGTCAAGTCTGTTGTGGATGACCGAGGAGACAAGTGACATCTGCTCGGTATTCGCCGCCTCGCGCTGAATAATAGAGGCGATTATAATTACCTCATCAACAGTGAGTCCAAGCGCTATGCGTTTTTGCTCGTATTCATCGTTCCATTTGTTTTCAAAGTTTGACAGAAACTTTCGAATGACGCTGTTGGCGTCGCTGTTTTCGAAGAACTCATAGGTGTCTGGGAAGAAATAGCCTTCAAGTGTAAGGGTTCGCGGCGTATTCTTGGGGATAGCGGAAATGAAGCCATATTCATACGATGAGCCCTTAACCGCGGTAATCAGGTGCTCTTTGCTGCAAACATTATACTCCGAAAGCTTATCTATTATTTGGTAAATAGTCCAGCCCTCTGGGAATACAAGGCTGACGGTTTTTTCGGCTTTTTGTATTTTTTTGAACTCATTAAGTAAGCCCTCAATACCCATGCTCGGCTTAACATAATAGATACCGCTTAAATAAACAGGGTTTGTTATTGTCTTATTGCCGCTTCTGACTGCTTTCATAAGCGAGCAGAAGATTTTACAAAATGTTTTTTGCTCAATCAGTCCGTTTTCGTCGAGAATATCTATTATTTCGTTTGTATCGGCGTCCTTAGGAATATTAACTGTAACAAGCTCATCACTTCTGTGAATGGCAAGAACATCGTTAAGGGATGAAATGGCAAGAGCAGAAAGAATAATAGTTATAGTGCCCACCACCAAAAAGAACACACTGAGAAATTTTGCCTGCTGCTTTGAACGCTTTTTCTTATTCAGACGGGCTTTGACTTTCGCCGCCGGCGAAGGAATTTGAGGGCGCTCGCTGCCAAGCGGCTGCTCGGGCGAAGCGGGCTGTTGAGGTGACCTTTTTGCCTTACGGTTAGAGAAATAGATTTCGCCTTTATACTGCGGCTCGGGCAAGGATATATCGCCAATCTCCAAGGGCTCGTCCTCAATATTAACTTTAAACCTGCCTAAATCATTATAGCCGATGGGCTTTATTCCCGGATTCTCAATTCCGAAAAAATCCTCATATTCATTCGCGCGCCGCTGAGGATTCTGATTTTTATTGTTATTATTAGTGTTATTTTTTTCATTCTCATTCATATGTATTCCCCCTTTCGGCTTATTTCAAGTCGTTTATAATTATTCTTTCATCGGTTATGAGATAAAATACATTTTTGTCATAGCTTTCACGCGGAAGTTTTTCGCATACACAGCTTTCAAAGCACAGCCCTGCTGTTATCATTGAATGTGAAGCGAGAAAACGGTCATAATATCCACCGCCCATACCGAGTCGAAATCCTCCCCGGTCAAACGCAACTCCCGGCACAAGGCACAGAGAGCGCGCAGTCGGCTGCGCAAGGTTCTTAATATCGCCAGTCGGCTCATATACTCCGCAGCGCCCTAATTTGGTTTCGGCAAGAGAGCTAATATAATAAAAGCTCATTTTGCCCTCGCCAAAGCATACCGGCGCGGCAACCTTTTTGCCGATTTGCAGCGCGTAATCAATAATCTGGCGCGTATTGACCTCACTGCCGACGGATATATAGGTTAGCAAAGCGTCGCAGTCGGCAAACTCATCAAGGCTTATAACTCTCTCAAATATTTCTTTCTCTGCCGAGAGTCTTTCGTCTGAGCTGATTAACGCGCGTTTTGCCTTATATTCTTTTCTTAACGCCTGCTTAAGGCTCACATCGTTTATTGATGACATTGAAATGTACCCTTCAGAGCGGCCGCCTTCTCATCGCCGATATACTCAGCGGCAATTTTAATGCCGAAATCAACAGAGCTACCCATGCCGCGCGCGGTAATAAACCTGCCGTCCTTACAAACAAAGGCGTTTTGAACCTCAGCTCCGTGTAAATCGGCTTCATAGCCGGGGAAGCAGACGGCTTTTTTGCCTTGAAGCAAGCCCATATGTCCGAGAATCGATGGTGCGGCGCAAATGGCGCACAGCAGTAGATTCTCCTTAGCGCAATGCTCGATAAAGCTCCTGACAACCGCGCTTTTTTCGAGATTGAGTGTACCGGGCATACCGCCCGGCAAAATAATTCCCTCAACACCGTTAAAGGAAATATCGCTATCGGTTTTATCACAAACAACAGGGATATTATGAGAACCTGTTACTGTTTTTGAGCCGATACCGACCGAGTAAACCTCAACCTTCGCGCGCCGAAGCACATCGAGGGTGGCGATAGCCTCAACCTCCTCAAATCCGGGAGCAAAAAACATATAAAGCATAGTTTGGCACCTCGCTATTCCAAAGCCAGCCCTAAGTAGGCGTCCTTAATTATTGAAGCCGCAAGAGCTGCTAAGCCGTTAAGCGGACAGAGCATCGCGTTATCGACGGCCACAGCATCGGCAAAATCAAGTGAACCGCACGGGCCGCTTATTTCAAAGCTCTCTTCTTTGCTGAAAGATAAAATAAGCTTCAGCAGCTCAAGAAGGCTCTCGGGTAAATAAAACGCTTCAATTAGTTTATCATCGCGAAGTATTGCGTAGCCTGAAAAGTCTGAAACGCAGAGATTCTTGCCGCCGCAAAACTCATTCTCTGAAAATGCATATTCGAGCGCTTGGCTGCTCCATAAAAAAGCGTCATTGCACAGCGAATTACGCAAATCGGTGAGTTTTTTGAAATCAGGGAGTACACATTCGACCTGTTCGTGACAAGCAAGCGCTTGGAGCTTGTCCCGTTTAACTCTGACAATCTGCTTCTTAAACGCGGTAACAAAGCCGAAGCGGGCGTAATAATCAAAAAGACTCTTTTCGCTCGGCACAAGGCAAATAAAACTGACCCCCGCCTTGGCGCCTTGCTCCTTGGCAAACTTTATCAGCTCGCCCATATAGCCCTTGCCTCGGTGCGCCGTGGCGGTACAGGCGGCATAAATATATTCAGCTCGGTAAAGCTCACCGTCGATACGAACCGAGCCGCTTAAAAGGAAAAGCATTGAAACCGCTTCGCCGCCCTGCCTGTAGATAATGCAGGGCGCCCGATGCCCATCAAGAAAAAACCTGATGTATTTTTCATCATCGCCAAAGCACTCGTTCCAAAGCTGAAGAATGGCAGATAAATCTTTTTCTGAAGCGTATTCAATCATATTTTATCCTTTTACTTTGACTTCATTGATTAAATAGTTAAATATCAAATCGGAAATATCTTCGATTGCCATCAGCTCGCCGTTTCTGACACAGTCAATTCTCTTCCAGCTCAAGCGCTGTGAGGCATAGTCGGCGGCGGCCCGGCAGCTTCTTAAATAATCAGTGTTTTTCTCATGAATATCCTTTTTGCCCTCATCGCCGCTGTAGCGTGAGGTCATAAGCTTTTGCGATACCTCAATTGGCACATTAAGATAAATCACGGCATCAGGGCGCGGTATGGCAAGCTTGCCGTATTCGAAATCCTCGAGCCAGCCAAGATATGAATCCCATTCGCCCCGAGGGGTTTTGGTTAACTGATGATAAGCGTTTGAGGTTGTATAGCGATCGGCAAGAATAACGGCACCGTTCAAATAATCCTGCTTCCAATAGCAATTATAACTCACATATCGGTCGACGGCATAAAAAGACGATGCCGCATAGGCGTTAACATCGGCGGGTTCAGTACCAAACCTGCCGGCAAGGTACATCTTAACAAGCTCGCAGGAGGGGTCTTCATAATTGGGCAGTTTAATCTGTTTAGTTATTACTCCCCCTGCCTCGAGCCTTGCTTTGAGAAGCTTGAGCTGCGTGGTTTTGCCGCTGCCGTCAAGCCCCTCAATAACTATCAGTTTACCTTTCATACTTCCCCCATGATTTGTATAATAACTGATTATATCAAATATTCTTTAACATTTCAAGTATAATTAAACATACTAACGGTAACAAATGATTACAAAAGTACGGGCTGTATCTGTCTGCCCTCCAATGCTGCAAGCATAGCTTCATACGTCTTTTCATAATCCGCCACAACGCTGCGCGGCTTGCCTGCAAAATCATCCTGCCGCATCGGCACAAAGTATATGTTTCTGGTGTTAAGCAGCTTGCCGATATTCATAGCGGCCGCCGCAAGCGCATCATTGGTTGAAACGGCGAGCAGCACGGGGCGGTTATTGCGTAAATGCGCCTTGACCGCCAGAGTTACGGCTGTATCTGAGATTCCCGAAGCAAGCTTTGCAAGGGTATTACCCGTACATGGCTCAACTATAAGTATATCAAGCAAGTTTTTCGGGCCTATCGGCTCCGCGGCTGTAATGCTTGCGATTACCTCCCGCCCGCATATTTTCTCTATGTTATCAACAATATCTTTGCAGTTGCCGAAACGCGTGTCGGTATTACGCGCTGTTTCGGACATAATCGGAACAACCTCAACGCCTTGCGAAATAAGGTATTCCATTTGCACTGTAGCCTTATCTATGGTGCAAAACGAACCGCATAACGCAAAGCCGGCTTTGATTTTATTCATTTTCTCCCTCCTTAATTATATTAATAACACCCTCGGCAATTATTCTCCCGGCAGATTTCGGTGCAACCTTCCCCGGCAGCGACGAGCACTGCAAAGCCTTTATATCAAAGTCGTGAGCGGCGGTAAAATCCGTGCCGAAGGGCGCGGAGGCAACATCGATAATCAGGCATTCTTTTTTAAGACGAGATATTATATCTCTGTCAAGTACAACGACGGGCACAGTGTTGACAATAACATCAAACTGATTGGCGACAGAAGGAAAATCGGCAAAGGTAACCACGGACATCCCACAGGACTCAGCCCAAGCAATATCACTGAATTTTCGCGCGCAAACGGTAACCTTGGCAGAGAGAGCTTTCAGCATATCCGCCGCGGCACGCCCTACCCTGCCGTAGCCCATAACGGCGCAGCTGCTGCCTAAAAGAGTATAATCTATATTTTCAATAATCGTCTTGAGAATGCCCTGGGCGGTTGGCACGGTGTTCATGATTTTGACCTCCTCACGGTCAAAAAAATCATAAACCTCAATACCCCGCGAAACAAACTTTTGCCTTATTGATGCGCCGAGCATACCTGCAAAAAGAGCCTGCTTAGAGGTCATCATGCCGGCAATTTCGTCGATACTTTCGTGAACGGGTACTGTTGAGTTAACTGCTTTGCCATCCTTGGTTACGGGCAGCGGCAGCACAACCGCATCGCATTTGGCGATGGTTTCGGCTATTTCTGCCTGCTCGGTTACAATAACATTATCCTCGATTTCATTATCGCTGAGCGAGTATGTATAAACCTCAAATCCCCTTTGCTCAAGGTGCCGTGCCATATATTTTTGGCGGCTGTCGCCGCCAATCAAAATAATTTTTTTAATATGTTTCAAGATACCCACCTCTTTAACATTGTATGTGGAAGGAAAAACGCGGTTACAGCAAAGAAAAATATAAAAAAACATAATATAGGGTTTATTTTTTTTGGTGAATGTAATATAATATAGCTATATAACCGATTGGCTGTGCGGTTAACTTTGGTGGATAGAGGGTGACTTACATTTTAGAGATTAATGAACTGCTCGAGAAGGTTAAGCGCATTCATTTTATCGGTATCGGCGGCGCGGGTATGTGCCCGCTTGCCGAGATACTCAATGAAGAGGGCTATGAAATCAGCGGTTCCGATAATAACGAGAGCGATACCCTTGCAAGGGTCCGCGCTCTTGGAATACCTGTTACACTCGGGCAAAAGGCCGATAACATAAATGGAGCCGAGATGATAATTTATACCGCCGCCCTGCTGCGCGATAATCCAGAGCTTGTTGCGGCGCAAAAATCGGGAATACCCACATTTGAGCGAAGCAAGCTGCTTGGCGCTGTTACCGGCTTTTACTCCAACAGCATCTGCGTTAGCGGAACCCATGGCAAAACCACCGTTTGCTCACTGCTGACTCAGCTGCTCATTGAGGCGGGGTTTGACCCAACCGCGGTGATAGGCGGCAAGCTGCCGCTTACTCAGTCAAACGGTATCGTGGGGCACTCGGAGCATATGGTCTGTGAGGCGTGCGAATTTGTCGATACTTTTCTTGACCTTTCGCCCGATGTTGCCGTAATTCTGAATATTGACGAGGACCATCTTGACTATTTCAAAACGCTTGAAAATCTGAAGAATTCATTCACAAAGTTTGCTTGCAGCGCGACAAAGGCAATAATCTATAACGGTGATGACCAAAACACGATTGACGCTGTTACCGCGGCGCTAAAGATAAGCAAAAAGCCCGTTATTACATTTGGCTTTGGCAGTCGCAACGATTACTACGCGCAAAACATCGAAATGAAAAACGAGTTTGCATCATTTGACGTTATGTTCCGCGGCGAATTTCTCGGCAGGGCAAACCTTGGCATACCGGGCAGGCACAATATTCTTAATGCGCTTGCCGCATTTGCATGTTGCATATTTTCAGGCGTTGAAGCCGCGAGCTGTATCGCCAATGCCTCGCATTTTAAAGGCGCAGGCAGACGCTTTGAAATTCTTGCGCAGCTGAACGGTATCACGATTGCTGATGATTACGCCCATCACCCCAAGGAGCTTGAGGTTACGCTCCAAACCGCCGCGAAAATGGGCTATCACCACGTTTGGGCGGTATTTCAGCCTTTTACCTACTCACGCACCGCAATGCTGTTTGACGATTTTGTGCGGGTTCTTCAAATCCCGGAGCGCTGTGTTATGACAGAAATTATGGGCTCGCGTGAAGTTAATACCTATGACATTTATACCTCTCAGCTTGCAGCCAAAATTCCCGGCAGCGTTTGGTTTAATACCTTTGATGATGTTGCAAAGTATGTTGTTGATAATGCCGAACCCGGCGACCTTGTAATCACGCTGGGCTGCGGTGATATATATAAGGCAGCAAAAATTATGATAAAGATGCTAAAGACAAGGAATAATTGAAAGGACGGATACTTACGTGAAGTATGAACTCAACCGCGCCAACTTTAACGATTTTTCAATTTATGAGCTTAATAAGCTTGAGGGCAGGGCCTACTCAATCCCTTACTCCTCGAAAGAACTTCTCAAGAAAACTACGCTGAAAAATGAGAGGACATCCTCCGATATTGTTCGCGTGCTTTCAGGCGAGTGGGATTTTAAATATTATTCAAGCGTATCACAGCTTGAAACAAACTTTAACACCGACGCGGTTGATTTTGATAAAATAACCGTTCCCTCAACTTGGCAAAGAACCGGTTACGAGCCGCCCGTATATTTGAACTGTCCTTATCCTTTTGATAATGAGCCGCCCTTTGTTCCGACTGAGCAGCCTGTCGGCGTTTATCGCAAGCTTTTTAGCATTGATAACACCGATAAGGACTTTATCATCAGCTTTCTGGGCGTTATTCCCTGCATTGACCTTTACATTAACGGCAAGTTTGTCGGCTACAGTGAAGGCGCGCACAATACAGCGGATTTTGATATTACATCATTCGTTAAACTTGGCGAAAACGAGCTTGTCGCGGTAATCCACAAGTGGTCAAACGCCACCTTCCTTGAGTGCCAGGATATGTTCAGAGAGAACGGCATATTCAGGGATGTCTTACTGTATGAAAACCCGAAGACCAATATTTTTGATTATTACCTTCGCACCAAAAAGCTAAAAGGTGGCTGGAGCATTGACGCCGAGGTTACCGTTAACGGCGAAACAAGCGGCTGTCAGGTTCTTATCGAGATTTTGGACGGCAAAAAGCTTATCGCGTCAAAGACTGCTCCCGCAGTAAATAAAACAAAAATTAAATTTACCTCTCTTGACGTTACCGAGTGGAACGCCGAAGTGCCAAAGCTTTATCAAACATATATCACACTGATAAAAAATGGCGCAGATGTGCTTACAATAAGAAATTTCACCGGCTTTAAAACTGTTAAAATTGATAACCGCTTCTTCACCTTCAACGGTGAAAAAATCAAGCTTAAGGGCGTCAACCATCACGATACGCACTTCAAAAACGGTTATGTAATGAGCTTTGCCGACCTCGAGAAGGATATCAAGCTTATGAAAAGCTTGAATGTTAACGCAGTTCGTACCTCTCATTACCCGCCCGACCACACCTTCCTCGTTTTGTGTGATATCTACGGTCTTTATGTTGTTGACGAGGCCGATATCGAAACTCACGGCTGCTGCATGGCGCCGCACCGCAAGCCCATGATGATAAGCCACAATCCCGAATGGATTCCCCGCTACACAGACAGGGTTCGCAGAATGTATCTGCGAGACCGTAACCGCGCGAGTATCACATTGTGGTCTCTGGGCAACGAGGCGGAGGGCTATGCCTGCCAGGATGCCTGCTATGAGATGCTGCACAAGCTTTGCCCCGAAATTCCCGTTCATTATGAGGGCGTTATCAGAACTCCGCGCCACAGCTACGATGTAACATCAGAGATGTATACCAATCATAAAGATCTTGATAAGGTCGGCAGGCTTCGCAGGGGCAAGAAATACACAAATAAGCCCTTTATGCTTTGCGAATATGCTCACGCCATGGGTGTCGGACCGGGCGGACTTGAGGACTACTGGGACATTATATATAAATACGATAACCTTATGGGCGGCTGCATTTGGGAATGGGCAGACCATGCGGTTTATCACAGCCGCGGCAAGTTAAAATATACCTACGGCGGCGACCACGGCGAATTAAAGCATGACGGGAACTTCTGCGTTGACGGACTTATGTATCCGCATAGAGAGCCTCACACCGGCGCGCGTGCAATGAAGAACGTTTACCGCCCCGTCAGGGCAAGCTACGCTGACGGCAAGCTGACGCTCCTCAACACAAACCGCTTCAGAAACGCAAAGTACCTTACCGTTATGTGGGAGCTTATTAAGAACGGCAACATTCTCATCACAAGCGGCGGCATTACCCCCGAAATTGCTCCCAAGGTCAGTGAGGAATACGACCTTGGTATTAAACTGCCAAAGGATAAGTGCGACATTCAGCTTAATGTTTATTATTATGACGGCGACGATGAAATCGCCTATGAGCAGATTGAGCTAAGAAATGAGTATAAATGCGATTTGCCAAAATCCAAGGGCAAGTTCTCAATCGGCAAGGACGGGGCAGTTGTTACCGTTTCATACGAAGGCGGCAGTGTCGCTTTCAATGAAAAAACAGGTATGCTCGAGAGCTACACTGCGAACGGCAAGGAATTTATCAATAACTCCCCCGCTTTTTCAAAAGGATTCTTCCCGAATATCTTCAGAGCTCTGCTCGACAATGATGTAAGGCAGCGCAACGATTGGCTTTACGCAGGCTTTGATAATTACGAGGCCGTCTGCGCCGACTTTGAGGCAGAGATTGAGGACAACAAGGCGGAAATTGAGGTTGTGTTTAAGCTCAATAACAAGAATGGCACTATTGCAAAGGTTTCGCTCGAATACAATGTTTACCCCGGCGGACTGCTTGAGGTTGAGGCCGCGCTTAAACCGATTAAGCCAAAATACGCCTTCACGAATATGCCTCGTTTCGGCGTTATGCTTGAAATGCCCGAGAGCTTTGTTAATGTTGAATATTACGGCCTTGGCGAATTCGAGAATATGCAGGACCTCAAGGCACAGTGCATGGTCGGCGTTTATGACACCACGGTTGATGATCTGATTGAGAAATATATTAAGCCGCAGGATTCCGGCAACCGCACTGAGGTGCGCTACCTTCAAATCACAGACGCCGAGGGCGATGGCCTGAAATTCTGCTTTGATGATAACTATCTTTCATTCAACGCCCGCCCCTTCAGCCAGAAGCTGCTTGCTGGTGCGAAGCACCAGGAGGATTTACACAGCGAGCACACCACTGCTGTTAACATTGACGGCTTCCTGAGAGGCACAGGCACAGCGAGCTGCGGCCCCGATACGCTTGAGAAATATGATTTAGACGGGCATAAGGGCTTGAAATTCGAGTTCTCCGTTTTCCCGGTAAAAGCAGAATAATAATATGATATAAAAAGCCTTGAAACATTTAAGTTTCAAGGCTTTTTTGATAGGTTTGGACTGTCTGCTTGTCCAAATGAAACTAAAGAAACTAATCAGCGCTTTTCATAACCTTGAAGTATTTTGAGTAAATTTGCGGCATGATGCGCTTCATCTTCCGCGTATTCCGCGAAAATACCCGAAAGCTCCTTATCGTCCTCAATTTGATGTGAATAGGCCTGGTAGTCACGAACGAGCTCGGTTGAATTAATCCAGGCTCTGAGAACTCTGTCACGGTTTGTTATGGTAAAGCCGTTTTTATCGTCCATTTTTTCATCTCCATATTGTATTTAATTCTGATTATATTTAAACGCCTTAAAATCAATCCTTAGGTTTCAAATCACCGGTCGCGGGGTTATCAATAAGCTTCCCATCTTTCGTAAAACGAGAGCCATGGCACGGGCAATCCCAGGTATGCTCTACCTTATTCCATTTTAGAGCACAGCCCAAATGAGGGCAGCGTTTTGCAGTCGGTGTAAGCAGATTAACAATAGCTTCAAAAGCGTTTAGCGCAAGTTGCGGGCGCAAAATGGTTCTTGAAGGTGAAAAGACCTGGGCATAATCATTCGTTTTGCCCTGTACCATATCGCACAAGAGCATTGCCGAAACCA
>CAYUXK010000009.1:0-50492 GCA_964448835.1 uncultured Clostridium sp.
TCAAAAATCGACAAAATTAGACAGTGGTGTTACAAAATTGCTTGACCACAACAAAGATAACGAATACTTCTATGCTACACACACTTTTTACTCGTTTGATGATTTCAAAAAACAACTTGCTGTTCACAGCAGAAAGTACAATAATTTTCCTATGCGTCCTTTAAATTGGAAAGCTCCGGCTGATTATATTAAGGCTTTTATGGTCAACGGCGAGGTTTTCTAATTTTGTAACACATCATTGACAAACCTACATGAGTAAATAGTATATATATAAGCTTGACATTGTTGGAAAAATTAAGTAATATATTATGGGGCAGGTTTGACTGCCCCTAAAATACATATAATTTTTTTGAATATAATGAAATAACAGGAGTGTATAATGCAAACAAAAATTATTGACGCAACAGTCAAAAGCAAAACCCCATCATCAAACAGAAAGTCATCAACACAGAAAAAGAGCAAAAACTTTAGCGGAAAAAGTGAAACCCCCGTTAGAATCGCGTTTCTGGGCGGTCTTAACGAAGTGGGCAAAAATATGACTCTTTATGAATACGACGGTGATATGTTTCTTGTGGATTGCGGCCTTTCATTTCCCGATCCTGAGATGCTCGGCGTTGACCTTGTTTTGCCGGATTTTACCTATGTTGAGCGCAATGCGGATAAAATCAAGGGGATAGTCATCACCCACGGTCATGAGGACCATATCGGCGGCCTCGCATATCTGCTCAAATCTGTCAGTATTCCCGTTTACGGCACAAAGCTTACAATCGGCTTAATTAAAGGCAAGCTGCGTGAGCATGGAATTCTTAACAATGTTGAGCTTATTGAGGCAGTGACAGGGGACACACTCACACTTGGAAAATTTACCGTAGAGTTTATTCATGTTAACCACTCCATTCCCGATGCTGTCGGGCTTGCGATTACCTGCAAGGCGGGCACGATTATCCAAACGGGCGATTTTAAGATTGACAGCACTCCCATTGACGGCGGTATGATTGACCTTTCCCGTTTCGCTCAATTCGGCGATAAGGGTGTGCTTGCCCTGCTCTCCGACTCGACAAACGCGGAGCGCCCCGGCTATACAGAAAGTGAGCACAAGGTTGGCGAATCATTTGAAACCCTGTTTCGCAAGGCGGGCGGCAAGCGAATTATCGTCGCCACCTTCGCCTCAAATATTCACAGGGTTCAGCAAATTATCAATGTCGCGAGTAGCCTCGGGCGCAAGGTTGCCCTTCTTGGCAGAAGTCTCGAGAATGTAGTTAGCATCAGCGAAGAGCTGGGCTATCTGAATATCCCTGAAAATGTTGTTATCAGCGCCGATTTAATTAACCGCTACCCCGCGGATAAGCTTGTCATAATTACTACAGGCAGTCAGGGTGAGCCGATGAGCGCGCTCACTCGAATGGCGTTTTCAGACCACCGGAAGGTTGAAATCTGCCCCACCGACTATGTTATTATCTCCGCGACGCCCATTCCCGGCAACGAGAAAACCGTTGGCAGGGTTGTAAATGAGCTTATGAAGCTCGGCGCTGAGGTAGTTTATGAGAAGATGTATGATGTCCATGTTTCCGGACACGCCTGCCAGGAAGAGCTCAAGCTGATGATGGGTATCACAAGGCCGAAATATTTCATTCCCGTTCACGGCGAGCAAAAGCATTTGCGTAAGCACGCAGGTCTTGCTGAAAGCATGGGAATAAGCAGGGAAGATATTTTCATTGCAGACAATGGCTATGTTGCCGAGCTTACTTCAAAAAATATCAGGCAGAGCGGCACTGTGCCGGCGGGTAAGGTTTATGTTGACGGCTACGGAGTAGGCGATGTCGGCAGCATCGTTTTGCGTGACAGAAAGCACCTTGGGCAAGACGGAATTATTATTATTTCAGCCGCCGTTGACGGTTCTTCGGGTGAACTGCTTTCCGGTCCTGAGGTTACCTCGCGCGGCTTTGTATATGTTAAAGAAGCGGAGGAACTGCTTGAGGATGCGCGGCTTATTGCTGTAGACACCTTTGATCAAATCAGCGAAAACAATACTGACTTGAATATGATAAAATCAAAGCTTAGGGATAACCTTTCACATTTCGTGTATGAAAGAACTAAACGAAGCCCGATGATTCTTCCGGTTATTATGGAGATTTAATCGCATTTTAAAAAGGAATAGCTTTTCTATAACGCTTTCAGCTGCGGCGGCGGTCATTGCTGTGGCCGCCGTATATGTTGAAAAGGCGCAGCCGGAAAGACTTTTGTTTATATTAGGAAGGAAGATGACAGATGAATGTTATTCTTATGCAGGATGTTAAGGGCCTGGGTAAAAAAGGCGACTTTGTGAGCACCTCAGACGGCTACGCGCGCAATTTCCTTTTCCCTCGTAAGCTTGCAATGGCGGCAAACGCGCAGGCAATGAGCGAGCTTAAGAACAGGGAAGCGTCTGAGAAGCATCGCCTTGCAGAGGAGCTTGCCTCGGCAAAGGAGCTTGCAGCAAGGCTTGAGGGTAAAACCATCAAGCTTTCCGCAAGGGCGGGCTCAAGCGGCAAGCTGTTCGGCTCAATCACCGCGAAGGTTGTCGCGGAGCAAATCGAAAAAGAGTTTAACGTTGAGTTGGACAAGCGCAAGGTTGCAGTTGAGGATATTAAATCCTACGGTACATATCCGGTTGAGGTGAAGCTTCACGGCGGCGTCAGCGCGTCGCTTTATGTGTTGGTCGGCGAATAATCTACTGAACGGAGAAGAGATATGGCAGACAGCGGTTATTTTTCTCTCAATAATATTGAGATGCCATTCAGCCAGGAAGCGGAGCAGGCCGTTCTCGGCTGCGTGCTGGTAGAACCCTCAAGCTTAAAGAATATACTTATTTACATAACCCCCGAGCATTTTTATCTGCCGCAGCATAAAGAGATTTTTGCGGTTATGGTCGCGCTTGACGCCACCAATGTAGCAATCGACCCTGTAGTAGTGCTTAATATGCTTGTGCAGCAGGGCTCTTACGATAGGGCGGCGGGCAAGGAATACCTTTTTTCACTTGCTCAGATTGTTCCGTCAACAGCCAACGCGGAAACCTATGCAAAGATTGTAAGAGAAAAGTATTACGTAAGAACTCTTATCAATATTTCAAGCGAAACAATAGAAAACGCCGCAGCTCAAGAAGTCAGCGCGGACGAGCTGCTTAATGACGCCGAGCAAAAGATTTATAATATCCGCCAGGGCAAGGTTACAAGCGCTCCCTCGAAGCTGAGCGATATTATAGTCAACGAGGTCTATGACCGCCTGCATAAGCTTTCGGGCGAGGACCGTGACTTATATAAAGGCTTTACAACCGGATATAATGAACTTGATAAGGTTCTTACCGGCCTTAATAAATCCGACCTTATCCTTATCGGCGCTCGCCCTTCCATGGGTAAAACAAGCTTTGCGCTGAATATCGCGCGCAATGTGTCGGCAATAGCCAAAAAGAAGGTATTGTTTTTCTCTTTGGAAATGACCAAGGAGCAGCTTGCTCAGCGTGTTCTCGCTACCGAGGCGCGCGTATCAAGCATGAAAATGCGAAATGGCGTTATTGATAACGATGAATGGGTCAGGCTCGGCAAGGCCGCCGCGGTGCTAAACAGCTGCGAGCTCTATTTTGATGATTCATCCAACATCACCGTGACTGAAATGAAGGCAAAAACACGCCGCCTTGGCAATGTTGATTGTGTTATCATTGATTACCTGGGTCTTATCAAACCCTCAGGAAGAGTTGAGAACCGAGTTCAGGAGATCAGCGAGATTACTCGTAACCTTAAGCTAATGGCGAAGGATTTGGCAATCCCTATCATTTGCTGCACCCAGCTTTCAAGAAGCACTGAGGGCAGGGGCAAAAACCACAGACCGCAGCTCGCGGATTTGCGTGATTCCGGCTCAATTGAGCAGGATGCCGATATTGTTATGATGCTTTACCGCCCTGATTATTACAGCGGCGAAAAATCAAACGACATTGATGACGACTACAACCCGGGTGATGAAAACAAGGTTGAGGTGATTATCGCTAAAAACAGGCACGGCGAAACAGGAACCGCAAACTTTGTTTGGGATGCAGAGCACACTCTGTTTTTGGCTGAGGAGAAGCTGCATAATGAAATGTAAGGTCATTTCAACACTGAATAATCACAATATGATTTCCCGGGGAGCGAAAGTGATTGTCGCCCTTTCGGGAGGAGCCGATTCCATGGCCCTGCTTAATATACTCAACAAAATCAAGGATGATTTCGGCTTCACTCTCGGCGCGGCTCATATTAACCACTGTATACGCGGCAAGGCTGCCGATGAGGACGAAGCCTTTGTCAGAAGTCAATGCGCCGCCATGGGTGTGCCTGTTGAAGTTTTGCGCGCCGATGTGCCGGGGATTGCTGCAAAAAGCGGCGAGGGGCTTGAGGAGTGCGGCAGGCGGGTTCGATACGATTTTTTTAATTCTATAGGCGAGGATATTACGGTCGCGACGGCGCATAATGCCGATGACAGGGTTGAAACATTTATACTTAATTTTACTCGCGGCGCATCTTTGCGCGGGCTGTGTTCCATCCCATATGTGAGGGGCAACATTATCCGCCCTTTGCTTGACTGCTCAAAAGAGGAAATTTTGCAATACTGCGCCTCAAACTCGATACCTTTCGTTACCGACCTTAGTAACGACGATATTGCCTATTCCAGAAACAGAATTCGCCATAATGTCATACCTCAGCTTCGCGAGGTCAACCGGGCTTTTGACAAGAGCGCCGCGAGGTGCATTGCCTCTCTGTGTGAAGATAACGCGCTGCTTGAGCATCTGACCGATGAGCTGATTCTTTCCGCAAAAACGATTGATGGCTATTGTGCCCAAATTCTTGCCGATGCTAATCCCGCGCTCAGGAAACGCGCGGTGTCAAGAATAATTGAGCGTGAAACCGGTGTTACGGCGGATTATAGCACTGTTTGCAGCGTCTGCGATTTACTACTGAGCGGCGGCAGCATTCAGCTCGCCGATGAAACATTTGTCAGAGTGCGAAGGGGAGTAATGGACTTCCCTGATTTTTCCGTCCGCGATTTTGACGAATTTCCTTTGCGCGAGAGTATAGTTATAAAAAGCGGTTTTACTGTTACAGTTAAGATAATTCATTGCGACGAAACAGATTGTTTACAAAAAAGTGATAAGATACTGTTGGAATATCTCGTCGATTGTGATACAATATGCCGAAACGCGGTCATTCGGCCGCGAAAGCCGGGTGACAGCATCGCCCTAAAAGGCAGGGGCTGCACCAAAACGCTGAAAAAGCTTTTTAATGAAAGCGCCGTTCCCCCTGAGAAACGAAATGGGTTGTGCGTGGGCGCCGATGAAGCGGGCTTAATTTTTGTTGAGGGATTTGGCGTGAGCGAGCGCTGCGCCGTTACATCTGCAACTGTAACCGTAATGCAAATAACGATAGAGAGGGAGGGTAATGATGCTTAACGACATTAAAGAGGTTTATTACAGCGAAGCACAGATTGAAGCGATGGTCGAGCGCCTGGGCAAGCAAATAAGCGAGGATTACAAATATAAGAATCTTCTTCTCGTCAGCGTGCTTAAAGGCTCAATTGTTTTTATGGCGGATTTGATGCGCCATATTAATGTACCCTGCGCGATTGACTTCATGGCGGTTTCAAGCTATGGCTCGGGGACAAGCAACCTTACGGGTTCGGTTAAAATAATAAAAGACCTTGATGTCAACCTTGCAGGCTACGATTTGCTCATTGTTGAGGATATTCTCGATTCGGGCAAAACCTTGAGTTATATTAAAAGCCTTTTGCAAGGCAGAAATCCCGCGAGCATACGCATATGCACCATGCTTGACAAGCCCGAACGCCGAACTGTCGACCTGCAGGCGGATTATGTCGGCGGCATTGTACCTGACGAATTCGTTGTTGGTTATGGGCTTGATTACGATGAAAAATACAGAAATCTTCCTTTTATCGGAATTCTGAAGCCATATGTTTACATATAACACATTCGGGGAAAACTTACATAAGGAGTGATATGTTAATTGGATAACGCACCTAAGAGCCCAAACAGAGACACGAAAAGAAAGTTTCTTTCTTTTTTGCCTTATATCCTGATACCGCTGATGATTATTCTCGGCGTGTCTTATTATGCCAATAACCAAACAAGAGACCGCATTGCCTATTATGAAATAGTAGCGCTGTTCGATTCCGGTCAGGTAACCGAATATACCCTTGATGAAAGCAGCGGAGCGCTGCAGTATTTTGTTAAGGGCGATACGCAGCCGCGAACCTACACTGTCCCGAGCGTCAGTATGTTTGTGGATGATATTCATACGCCGGTTATGGAATATAACAAGCTTCACCCCAATGCTCCAATTAAAGCGGACTATGTTGTCGGCTCATCGGGGGAGTGGCTTTACAATATTGTGCCCACTCTTTTGCTTTTGCTTGTTATGCTTGGGTTCACGCTGTTTATGTTCCGTCGTATGAACCAAACAATGACCAACGAAAACAACCGCACCATGAGCTTCGGCAAGGCGCGCGTTAAGCAGGCTAAGGACGAGAAGCGCAAAAGCACATTTGAAAACGTGGCGGGCGCCGACGAAGAAAAAGAGGAGCTCAGCGAGATTGTTGAGTTTCTCAAAAACCCTGCAAAGTTTGAAAAGCTTGGCGCGAAAATACCAAAGGGTGTTTTGCTCGTAGGCCCTCCGGGCACGGGTAAAACCCTGCTTGCAAGGGCTGTCGCGGGCGAGGCTGACGCGCCGTTCTTCTCAATTTCGGGTTCCGATTTTGTTGAGATGTATGTCGGTGTCGGCGCTTCAAGAGTCAGGGATTTGTTTGACCAGGCAAAAAAGAATTCGCCTTCAATAATATTTATTGATGAAATCGACGCAGTTGGTCGACACAGAGGCGCCGGAATGGGCGGCGGCCATGATGAAAGGGAGCAAACCCTTAACCAGCTGCTTGTTGAAATGGACGGCTTCGGCGCTAACGAGGGAGTTATTATCATTGCGGCAACTAACCGCCCTGATATCCTTGACCCTGCTCTTCTGCGCCCGGGCAGGTTTGACAGGCAAATCACAGTCAACTATCCCGATAAACGCGGCAGAGTTGATATTCTCAAGGTTCATGCCAAGGGCAAGCCCCTTGCGCCCGATGTTGACCTTGAGAGCATAGCCAACGCAACTGTCGGCTTCACCGGCGCGGATCTCGAGAATCTTCTTAACGAAGCTGCGCTGCTTGCCGCCCGCAGAGACAGGAAATCTATAACTTCACTTGAAATAGATGAGGCGGCAATCAAGGTGCAGATGGGTACCGAGAAGAAGTCGCATAAGATGACCGACAAAGAAAAGAAGCTTACCTCTTACCATGAGGCAGGCCATGCCGTGGCAAGCTATTACCTTGATAATAAAGACCCAGTGCATCAGATTTCAATTATTCCGCGCGGTTTAGCGGGCGGCTATACGCTATACAGACCAACCGAGGATAAAAACTACACCACCCGCAATGAAATGCTTGATAAGCTTGTATCTCTGCTCGGCGGCAGAGTTGCCGAGTCACTTGTGCTGGGCGATATTTCGACAGGCGCTTCAAATGACCTTGAGCGCGCGACAGAATTAGCGCGCAATATGGTAACCCGTTACGGTATGAGCGATAAGCTCGGCCCGATTACCTTCGGCTCAAGCAACGACGAGGTATTTCTTGGCAAGGATTACGGTCATATGCGCAATTATTCCGAGAGCGTTGCCGCCGATATTGACTCTGAAATCGAAAGCATAGTCAGTAACGCTTATAAACGCACTCACAATATTTTGTCCGAGCATATGGATAAGCTGCAAAAGGTTGCGCGCCGTCTGCTCGAAGCTGAGAAAATCGAAGCGGATGAATTCCTCGCTCTTATGGCGGGTGTTGTGCCGCTCAGCAGCGAAACAGTAACTGAATAAAAATGATGACAGTTATTTAACTAATCATGATGTATAGGTGTGATATGCAATGTATCACACCTATTTGTATAGTCTGAATATACATTGCCGAGGCAGTAAACAATGTAAACATAGTTTTCATGGAGGATATAATTGATGATTGAAGTAAATAAAGTAACCAAAAAGTTTGGTGACTTCACGGCAATCCGCGAGCTTTCGCTTAAGGTTGGCAAGGCGTCAATTTACGGGCTTGTGGGCTACAACGGCGCAGGCAAAACAACGCTGCTTAAAACTGTCGCCGGCGTTTATAAGGCGACAAACGGCGAAGTACTTATAGGCGGCGAGAATGTTTATAACAACGCTATTGTTAAGCAGAGAATCTTTTATGTTCCCGACGACCTGTTTTTTGAGCCGTATTCTACACTTAAGAGCATGTCGAAGTTTTATAAGGGCTATTACCCGAATTTCAGCGACAAAACCTTTGGTAAACTCATTGAAGTTTTCGGACTTGATTCAAATAAGCGCATTAACTCATTCTCAAAGGGTATGCAGCGACAGGGCGGGATGATTTTAGGTATGTCAACACGCCCGAGCATACTTCTTCTTGATGAGAGCTTTGACGGTCTTGACCCCGCTAAGCGCGCGCTCATGAATAACATGCTTAAGGAGTATAC
This sequence comes from uncultured Clostridium sp., assembly GCA_964448835.1. Taxonomy (GTDB): domain Bacteria; phylum Bacillota; class Clostridia; order Oscillospirales; family Acutalibacteraceae; genus CAG-177. The sequence continues at coordinate 8,582 of CAYUXK010000009.1, forward strand.
GGCGGAGACTCAGTGCAGTGTAATAGTATCATCTCATAACCTTCATGAGCTTGCCGATTTGTGCGACCACATCGGGCTTATCAACGGCCAGAAGATTGTAATGGACTGCTCTGTTGAGGAAATCAGCGGCAGCCGCAGTAAATTCAGGCTTCTGTTTGAGAAAGAGCTTACAAAGGATGATTTTTCAGGTATATTTATCAATAAGTTTAATAAAGACGGCAAGCTTATAACTATTACCGTGTCGGGTGATGTCGACGAGGCGGAGAAGAAGCTTCGTGAAATGAAACCGCTTTCGCTCGAAAAATTCCCGCTCTCGCTTGAAGAGATATTCCTTGAAGAAATGGAGGGAACTGAATATGACTTCAGTGAAATCTTCAGCTGATACCTTTTGGTTCACATTTATAAGAACATTAAGAAAAACCTTTGTCGTGCCGCTGGCTTTGTGCGCGTTCATGACCTATATGTTTTCCGACATTTTCTCTGTAATTTCAGGCTATAAATATGACCTTGCACATACAAAAGGCTTTAACGCCGAGGAATTTTTAGCTGCTCGCAAGTTCATTATAATGAATATTAACAATATGGATTATGGCTTTGAGTCAATCGCTACCGAGTTCTTAATTGTGGTTGCCTCGGTAATACTTGCAATTCAGATTTTCCGCTTTGTCGCCTCAAAAAAATCGGTAAATGTATACTACAGCCTCGGTGTGACAAGAGAGAATATGTTCATCTCAAAGTATCTTTGCGGCGCGGCGATGCTTATGATTGCTTTGCTGATTCCCGTGCTTGTTTCTCTATTTGGCAATATTTACTTTTTTGGCTCGAGCCGTGAGCTTTTCATCTCGATTTTTTATTATTATTTCGAATACTTTGTTACCGCGCTTTTTTGCTACTCGGCAACGGCGCTTGTAATGAGCTGTGTCGGCTCAGTCTTTGAAGCGGCAGTCTGCTCGGGCATTGTAATTCTGATTCCCACGATAATTAACTTAACCATAGAGGGGCTTATGTCCGCTTTCCTTTACGGCGCGCCATACGGTCACCAATACTATATTCTCAACCAGGAAAGTCAGCAGGCTCAGACCCTGTCGGCGCTTAAGATGCTTAACCCGTTTGCCGTTACCTTTAACGGCGATTTTGAATCCTCATACAGCTATATTTTAACAGACTACACCAATCCCGCTTCTCACAGCTGGGTTCAGCCGAGCTTCTCGCATGCGTTAATATGGGGAATAATCACTGTTGCAGTTTTCTTCGCGGGGCTTTTGATTTTTAAAAACCGCAAGGCTGAGCATTCGGGTTTCCTGGGCGTTTGCCGACCGCTTACAGTCATTTGCACATTCTCTGTCGGTCTGTTAATTACCTCATATATTGTTGGGCGCATGGAAAATTATAAGCAAGGCGTCAGCCTGCTGTCAGCTATTCTTATTGGCAGCCTCGTCATGTTTATACTGTATTCGGCGGCGAAGCTTATTCTATTCAGGTCCTTCAGGGGCTATATTAAGAAGCTCTACCTCGTCTTGCCCTATTGTGCGGTGTTCGGATTAATTTGCGTAATTTTTTCGACAGGGCTTGTGGGGTACTCCTCAAGGCTGCCATCCGAAAGCGATATTAAAAGCGTCTCGGTAACGACCGGCACGGCAAATAACATTGTTAACCCCTATAACTGCGGAATAAATGATTTCTCATATGCAGACGATTATGACAAGGGCGAAAGGCGTGAAAGCGGCTTTAATGCGATGCGCTCTGTGACTCTCACAAGTTATGGCACAACACTTATTCCGGGTTTCACGAGTTCCAATGATATTAATGTTATTCTTAATGCGCATAGAATTCTTATTGATAATAAGAACCTCAGCTTAGCAGATGCAGAGCAAGGCACGAGGGAAACTGTTATTTATTTTCGTTATGAGCTCAAGGATGGCACCGTATTCGAAAGAAAGTATGAATTAGCGACCAACGAGGTGCTCAGACTGCTCACCTCACTTCAAAGCAGTAAGGTATATACCGACTTAATGATCGATAAGTTGTCTGAGCCGGCAGATATTGATAAAGAGGAGGAGGGAGACGCGCCCGCCGATTTGTATAGCTCGGGTGACAACACTTTTTCTAACAGAAGCTTTATAGGTTTGATTTCGAGTAATTTAATCAGTCGAACAAAGGTAAAAGAGCTCAGCGAATCGATGGAGCTTCGCGCTCAGATGATTAATGCTCTGCGAAGCGATATCGCGGCGGGCAGGGCGCACACTGATTTATTGAGTGACAAGCCTGCGCTCGGCTTCATCTGCGCCTATGAGGAGAATTTGAACTTTGAGAACAGGACTGACTTTAAGGATGGTGATACCAAGGCGTTCTTCTTGAGCGGGTTTTACGGCAGTGAATGCATACCTGTCTACAGCAGCATGACAAGCACCGTCGACTTCCTTACTAAAAACAACCTTATCGATCTTTTCAGCGATACCACGGCACCAAAAAGTGTGAAGGTGTTTCGAGTGGAGGATGTAAAGTTTAATAAAGAAGAGATGTTTTGGGACAATTTCACAACACAGATTTCAGGCTGCGTTTACTACGAAAGCACCGGCATAAACACTATCTTCCCAACCGATGCCAAAGAAATCACCGACCCCACGAAGGTAAAGCAAATATATGATAACACCCGGTATTCCTGCAGCTCTGCTGAAAGCGGCGTGTATGTTGAGCTAATATATGATAACGGCGTAACTGCCTACGGATATCTTCCCATACGGTATCTTCCTGAATAACATCGGCGCGGGCAGTCGCTTTTGACCGCCCGCGCTGTTAAATTTCTTTGCTCTATTGTCATATTATTCTTTAATTTTCATTGGATTTATGATATAATAATAAAGATAAATTCTTGTGAAGGCAGAGGATTCATTATGGACTTTGAAACAGCCGCCTCCCGCGCAAAGCAGCTTCGCGATGAGCTGAATTATTACAGCAGAATGTATTATGTTGAGGATAATCCTGTTATCGACGATTATGAATATGATATGCTCCAGCGCGAGCTTGCGGCAATTGAAAATGAATACCCTTCAATTGTAACTCCCGATTCGCCCACGCACCGTGTCGGCGGCAGCGCGGCGGGCCTTTTTGAGCCGGTTACTCATCTCGCGCCGCTTTTGAGTCTGCAGGACGCATTCAGCTTCGATGAAGTGCGCGCGTTTGACAAACGGGTGAGGGACGCGGTTGGCTCGGCGGAATATATCGTTGAGCCTAAAATTGACGGTCTTTCTGTCGCGCTTGAATACGAAAACGGAGTTCTTACGCGCGCATCCACCCGCGGCGACGGTGTTGTCGGCGAGGATGTGACGGCAAATATCAGAACGATTCGCACCGTACCACTTGTGATAAACGGTGCTCCGACACAGCTTGAGGTCCGAGGCGAGGTTTTTATGCCAAAAAGCGTTTTTGCTCGCCTTGTTGAGGAGCAGGAGCTTGCAGGCGAAAAGCCGTTTAAGAATCCGCGCAATGCCGCCGCGGGTTCTCTTCGTCAAAAGAATCCGTCTGTTACGGCCTCACGCGGTCTTGATATGTTTATTTTCAATATTCTGCGCCACAACGGAAATGACTTTGCATCTGATAGTGATTCGCTTGACTTTCTTGCCTCACTCGGCTTTAAAACGGTGCCGTTTTATAACATATATGCAAATATTGAGGGCTCGATAGGCGAGCTTGAGCGCATTGGCTCCCTGCGTGGCTCGTTGCCGTTTGATATTGACGGCACCGTTATCGATGTCAATGCCCTTGCCCTTCGCGCTAAGCTTGGCGTAACCTCAAAGTTCCCCAAGTGGGCGATAGCTTATAAGTACCCCCCCGAAGAAAAAGAAACAACTTTGGAGGATATTGAGGTAAATGTCGGCAGAACAGGAGTTTTGACGCCCACGGCGTTACTTACCCCTGTTTTAGTCGCGGGTTCAACCGTCAGCAGGGCGACACTGCACAATCAAGATGTTATTAATGATAAGGATATCAGAATCGGCGACAGAGTTGTTATCCGCAAGGCAGGCGATATTATTCCCGAGGTAGTGCGCGTTGTTTCACATGCCGAGGGCAGCGCCGCCTATACTTTGCCGTGCGAATGCCCCTCGTGCGGCGCGCGAACTGTTCGTGAGGCCGACGAGGCCGCCCTTCGCTGCATCAACCCTGAATGTCCCTCGCAGCTTTTGCGGGTGCTGATTCATTTTTGCTCACGCGATGCTATGGATATTGAGGGGCTTGGCGAGGCAGTGCTGAAAAAGCTTGTTGATAACAATTTGATAAGTAAGCCGTCGGAAATATACGCTCTTACCGCTCAGCAGATTATGACTCTTGAGGGATTTAAGGATAAATCAGCCAACAACCTTGTAAATGCTGTGCAAAAATCAAAAGAAAATGACCTTTCCCGACTGATTTACGCACTGGGAATACGCCACATAGGTCAAAAGGCAGGTAAGCTGCTTGCGGATAGATTCGGTACGATGCAATCGGTTATGGATGCAAGCGCTGACCAAATTCTCGGGATTGATGGATTTGGCGATATAATGGCGCAAAGCGTTGTTGATTATTTTTCTATCCCTCAATCGCGCGAAGAAATTGAGCTGTTCGCGGCGGCAGGGGTAAATATGTCCTCAAATAAAGTAACCGTTGACAATCGCTTTGAGGGCAAAACCTTTGTTCTTACAGGCGCTTTGCCCGGTTATACGCGCGAGGAGGCGAGCGCAATAATTGAGAGCTTCGGCGGGAAAACATCATCATCCGTTTCAAAAAAGACCGACTTTGTGCTCGCGGGTGAGGACGCCGGCAGCAAGCTGACCAAGGCGCAGTCGTTAGGCGTTACGATTATTGACGAGGCTCGGTTCAGAGAAATGATTTTATAACTCCGCTTAATCGCAGCAGCAGATAATAAATACCTGCCGTTAAAATTACACATAGCGACAGAGCCGCTCTGTTTACAATGCTTCCTGCCGAGAATCCCGCGGCGCCGCAGGCGATGAGCATGCAAATGAGCGGCTTTATTATATCCGCAGGCTCAACATGGAGTCGGCTCACTTTTATCAGCCTGTTTACGCTTAAGACGAAGTTAATCAGCTCGCTTAAGTAAATAATAAAAATGTAGCCTTTTACAGCAAATGTGGGCAATAATATAATGACCAGAACAACACAGAGCGCCGAATCTATTATGTTATATCGCATCGAATATACCTGCTGGTCAAGCCCCTTGAGCATACCATCCACGGTCATATCAAGGTACATTATCGGTATCAGCGGCGCGAGAATACGCAAATACAGCGTTGCTTCATCCGATGAATAAACCGCAAACGAAAAACCGCGCGCGAAGCACAGCATTATTCCCGCCGTGCCGATTGAAAAAATAAGCGTCAGCCGAGTTACCTTGTAAACTATGCGCTCAATGGAAGCCTTGCTGTTTACCTCAAGCCGCGAGGCAAGCTCGGGGATTAGCAGAGCCGAGAGCGATGTCAGCACAGCGGAGGGGTAAAGCAGCACGGGCAGCGCCATAGCGTGGATTCTGCCGTAGGCGGAGAGCGCCTCTGATGCTGAGCTTCCAGAGCTTTTCAGTCCTCGCGGTATCAGCAGATGCTCAATAGTCAGCAGTATGCTTCTCGCGCAGGTTCCCACAGCGTCGGGCATGGCGATTCTGAGCATATTAAAAATATCCACCGCCTTTGCGCATTCGCGGTTGCCGTGCCTTTTTATACCGAAGCCGAATAGCCCGCCGGCGAGCAAAAAGGACGCAATTTCGCTTGCCGTCATGCCTGCAACAATCGCGGTAAGGTCGCCTGTTATTGCAGTGCTTTTGAGCATACTGACCGTTACAGCTATCTTAATTCCCTGCTCAATGAGCTGCACAAAGGAATACTGCGAAATAAGACCCACACCCGCGAAAAAACCGCCAAGCGAATTAGACATCGCAACAAACGGCAGGCTGATTGCTAGAATTCGCAGGGGATAGGCGGTAAGGGGATTTTCAAGCCAAATCAGCGCGATTTTATCCGAGCAAAAGTACAGCATCGTGCCGAATAAAATGCCCGAGCCAAGCGCGAAGGCAACACATTGACGAATTGATTTTGACATTGAGCAGTGAGAATGAGCAATTATTTCAACAGCGACACGAGTGGTTGCAAGGCGTATTCCGGCGCAAGAGAAGGTCACCGCGAGCGAATAAACCGTGATAATCAGCTGAAACAGTCCTATTCCCTCCGAGCCGATTTTTGCCGTTAAGTACACATTGAAGCTTACCCCTACCGTTCGCATTATCAGCGACACCGCAGTCATGATTGCCGTGTTTGCCAAAACCTTTTTTGCACCGGACATATTCTCACCTCCGTAAAGAATATGTTTTATATTCCGCAAGGTTGACAAGATAAATTTATTGTGTTATAATTTCGGAAATTTATATATGAAAGCTATGACGGAGAGGGCCTTTGGCAGTATCGCTTATCAGAGAGCCGCGGATGGTGAAATGCGGTAGCGTTTACCCTTTGGCTGTCGCTTCGGAGTGAAAAGAGGAAAGCCTTCGGGCAAGTAGAGCTTTTTCGTGTGTGCGGCGTTAATGCACGGGCTTGTAGCCCACAAGAGGCGCTTTTGGCGCAATTTGAGTGGTACCGCGGGTAGTAATTACTCGTCTCATTGATGATTACATCTTTGGGGCGTTTTTTTATGCCTCACACGGATGAAAGGATGGATAAACTATGGCAAAGGAACTTGCAAAGCAGTATGACCCTAAAAATGTTGAAGACCGTATTTATGATTTTTGGCTAAGGGGCAATTATTTTCACGCTAAGGTGGAGGAGGATAAAGAGCCGTATACTATCGTAATACCGCCTCCGAACATCACCGGTCAGCTTCACATGGGGCATGCTCTTGATAATACGCTTCAGGATATATTAATCCGCTGGCGCAGGATGCAGGGGTATGATACCCTTTGGCTTCCCGGCACCGACCACGCTTCAATCGCAACAGAGGCAAAAATTGTTGAGGCGATGAAAAAAGAGGGCATAACAAAGGACGATATCGGCAGAGACGGCTTTCTTGAGCGCGCGTGGGAGTGGAAAAAGACCTATGGCGGCAGGATAATCGAACAGCTTAAAAAGTTAGGCTCATCATGCGACTGGGAGCGTGAGCGCTTCACGCTCGATGAGGGCTGCAACAAGGCGGTTCAGGAGGTTTTTTGCCGTCTTTATGATAAGGGCTTAATTTACCGCGGCGAAAGAATTATTAACTGGTGCCCGAAATGCCTTACTACGATTTCCGACGCCGAGGTTGAGTATGAGGACCAAGCGGGCAGCTTCTGGCATCTGCGCTATCCGTTTAAGGACGGTAGCGGCTACCTTCAGCTTGCCACAACCCGCCCTGAAACGCTTCTGGGCGATACCGCCGTCGCGGTTAACCCCGAGGATGAAAGATATAAGGATATTATCGGTAAAACCTTAATCCTGCCCCTTGCTCACCGTGAAATTCCCGTTATTGCCGACAGCTATGTTGAGATGGATTTCGGAACAGGCGTTGTTAAAATTACGCCCGCCCACGACCCCAATGACTTTGAGGTAGGCTTAAGGCATAATTTGCCTGTTGAGAACTGCCTGACTCCTGACGCGAAAATTACGGATAATTACCCCACATATGCAGGTATGGACAGATATGAGGCTCGCAAGGCAATCGTTAAGGACCTCGAGGCGGAGGGAGCGCTGGTTAAGGTTGAGGATTATAACCACAATGTAGGCACCTGCTACCGCTGCCACACGAGCGTTGAGCCTCGTATTTCTAAGCAGTGGTTTGTTAAGATGCAGCCGCTCGCTGAGCCCGCGATTGATGTTGTTAAAGAGGGCAAGGTTAAATTCGTACCCGAGCGCTTTGATAAAACCTACTATCATTGGATGGAGAATATCCGCGACTGGTGTATTTCACGCCAGCTTTGGTGGGGGCACAGAATCCCCGCGTATTACTGCGACGACTGCGGCGAACTTGTTGTTTCAAAGACCGGCGCGCCCGATAAATGCCCGAAGTGCTCCGGCAGCATGACTCAGGACCCCGACACTCTGGATACATGGTTCTCATCTGCTCTCTGGCCGTTTTCGACTCTCGGCTGGCCGGACAATACGCCAGAGCTTCGCCACTATTTCCCCACAAGCACGCTTGTCACAGGCTACGATATTATTTTCTTCTGGGTTGCCAGAATGATTTTCTCCTCATGTGAGAATATGGGCAAAGAGCCGTTCTCAACAGTTTTCATTCACGGCCTTGTGCGTGACGCGCAGGGGCGCAAAATGTCAAAATCACTTGGTAACGGTGTTGACCCGCTTGAAGTCATTGATAAATACGGCGCGGACGCCTTACGCCTGACTCTTGCGACGGGCAACAGCCCGGGCAATGATATGCGTTTCTCCGATGAAAAGGTTGAGTCAAGCCGCAACTTTGCAAACAAGCTTTGGAACGCCTCAAGGTTCATCATGATGAACATCGGTGAGGACGAAATTGAGCAGGGATTGCCGCAAAAGCTGATTCTCGAGGATAAATGGGTATTAAGCCTGTTTAACACTCTCGCAAAAGAGATTACCGAGAATCTTGAGAGATTCGAGCTCGGCATCGCTGTTTCAAAGCTATATGATTTTATCTGGGATGTTTTCTGCGACTGGTATATCGAGCTCGCAAAAATAAGACTTCAGCAGGGCGGCGAGGAAGCTTACGATGTTAAACGCGTGCTTGTTTATGTTATGAGCAACACTTTAAAGCTTCTACATCCGTTTATGCCTTTTATTACCGAAGAAATCTGGCAGACTCTGCCCCATAGCGGTGAATCCATAATGGTTTCGCCCTGGGTTGAATATGACGAATCGCTTAATTTCCCGCAGCAGGAAGCGCAGATGGATATGATTATGACCGCCGTTCGTGCCATACGCAACCGCCGCGCCGAGATGAATGTTCCACCCTCAAAAAAGGCTCAGATTATTATTAACACCGTGAATAAGGACACCTTTGCTCTTGGCGGAGTTTTTATGCAAAGGCTTGCGGGCGCTTCTGAGGTTATTATTTCTGATGAGGAGCAGGACTCAAGCAGTGTTTGCATCGTTACTGAGGACGCAAAAATCTATATTCCGCTCGGCGACCTTGTCGATTTCGAGGCAGAGCGCGCGAGGCTCAACAAAGAGCTTGCCGCTGCCCAAAGTGATTTAGACTTTGTTAACACAAAACTTTCAAATGAGAGCTTTGTTGCCAAAGCTCCCGAGCAGGTGGTGCAGGCGCAGCGCAATCAGGCGCAAAAGCTGAGTGAAAAAATCGCAATGCTCAAAGAAAGCATTGCGGCATTAGGATGATAAGTATGAATTGCAGTCAAGCTATTGAGTTTATACATTCGCTTGAGAAATTCGGCATCAAGCCCGGGCTTGAGCGTATCAGAGCGCTCTGCGAACGCTTGGGCAATCCACAGGAGCAGCTGAAGGTTGTTCATGTCGCGGGTACAAACGGCAAGGGCTCTGTTTCAACCATGATTGCAAACATTCTTCATGCGTCAGGGCTTAATGTAGGTTTGTATACCTCACCCTATGTTATTGATTTTCGTGAGCGCATTCAGTATAACGGCAAAATGATTGAGCACGGTGAGCTTGCTCAAGCGGTTGATACCGTTAAAGCGGTTATCGATACGCTCAATGCCGAAGGAATCGAGCCGACAGAGTTTGAGGCAATCACCGCCGCCGCTTTTGTATACTTTGTGCGAAAGCAGTGCGATATAGTTGTGCTTGAAACAGGTCTCGGGGGCAAGTTTGACGCAACGAATATCATCAACGCCCCTTATGCGAGCGTGATAATGTCTGTGTCGTTTGACCATATGGCGGTGCTCGGCGACACGCTCCCCAAAATTGCTGCCGAAAAGTGCGGAATCATAAAATTCGGCAGCACCACCGTTTGCTACCCTGAGCAAGTGCCTGAAGTAATGAGCATTATTAAAAAAACCTGCGAGGAAAAGCAAAACAAGCTTATAATTCCGGACTTATCTGCGCTTTCCGTTATTCGGGAAAGCATCCACGGCAGCAGGGTGATATATAAGGGCGTCGAGCTTGATATACCTTTAGCCGGCGCGCATATGGCGCGTAACGCCTGCGTTGCCTTTGAAACCGCTTTGTCGCTTGCAGAGAAAGGGATACCCGTTTCGCACGAAGCCATTTCCCGGGGAATCGCCGCTTCAACTATGCCCGCAAGGCTCGAAATAACCTCAACCCATCCGCTCACAATTCTTGACGGCGGTCATAACGAAAGCTGCGCTCAGGCGCTCAGTGATTATATCAAAAATAACCTTGACGGCAGGCGGATTGTTGCGCTTTGCGCTATGATGGCGGATAAGGACTATGACGCGTATCTTCGCATAGCAGCGCCGTGTTTTGACACATTCATTGCCACCTCGCTCGATATGCCACGCGCGCTTGAGGCCGATAAGCTAAAGGCCGCCTGCGAAAAGTACTGCAAAAACTGCTATTCAATTTCCTCAGCAAAAAAATCTCTTGTGAGTGCAAGAAACATAACAAATTCTGAAGATGTTTTGCTCGTTTGCGGTTCGTTTTACCTTGCGTCTGAGTTGAGGGATGATCTGCTCAACTAAAATTTTTCGCACCTGCCTGTATTCAACAATTTTTTTATACTCTATCCTTTATCCTTAATTGGGTAAAGGATTTTTTATTTTAAGGAGGTATCAATATGCCGGTTAGTATTAATTTTACACCGCTTAGGGTGTGCATAAAATTAAGCGGCGAAATAGACCATCATAACGCCATGGCGCTGAGAATGGAAGCGGACGATGCAATCCGCAGCAGCATGGCGCCAAATGTCAGGCTTGATTTTGATGGCGTAACTTTTATGGACAGCTCGGGCATAGGCTTTGTTTTGGGCAGGTATTCGCTTGTTAACAGGTACGGAGGCAATGTTGAGGTTGTTAACCTTTCCATGCGAAATCACAAAATGATGAGACTCGCAGGGCTTGATAAGCTTGTGAAACTAAAAATTAAGGAGGTAACGGAACATGAAACCGTTAAATGAAATGAAGCTGAGTTTTGAAAGCCGCTCGGTAAACGAGAGCTTCGCGCGCGCAGTTGTGGGCGCGTTTGCCGCTCAAGCGGACCCCTCGCTTGAGGAATTGAGCGATGTTAAAACCGCTGTAAGTGAGGCGGTAACCAACTGCATTGTTCATGCCTATCCAGAGTCCCTCGGGATGATTTACATATGGGCGGCAATATATGAGGGGGGCATAATACGTGTAAAAATTCGCGATAAAGGCTGCGGGATTCTTGATATCCGCCAAGCAATGGAGCCTCTTTTCACAACTCTCGGCGGCGAAAGGGCGGGGCTCGGCTTCGCGGTTATGGAGAGCTTTTCCGACAAGCTGCGCGTCACATCAAAACCCGGCAAGGGAACCATCGTGACCTTCGATAAATATGTTAAAGGGCGTGATTGAGCCGATGATTCAGGTAACCGAGCAGCGAAACGAGCTTGTTGAGCAAAACCTGGGCCTTGTTCACGCGTGCGCAAATCGCTTTCGCGGTAAGGGCGTTGATTATGACGACCTTTTTCAATCAGGCTGCGTCGGATTAATAAAGGCGGCAGAAAATTTTGACGTAGAGCTTGGTTTTTCGTTTTCAACCTATGCCGTGCCCGTGATACTCGGCGAAATACGGCGAATTTTCCGTGACGGCGGCAGTATCAAGGTCGGCAGAGCTTTGAAGGAACGCGCAAGGGCGGCAAAAAAAGAGCAGGATTTGCTTACCGCCGAGCTTGACCGTGACCCGAGCATCGGCGAGCTCGCGCAGCGGCTGGGAACAGACGCTGCTGAAGCGTCAATGCTTCTTAATGCCTCAATGCCCGTGTTGTCGCTCACAGGCGGCGACGAGGCCTCAGGCGCTCAGTTTGATATTCCCGCGCCCTCGCATGAGGTGCAGATATCTGATACAATCGCCCTGCGCGAGGTGATATCCTCGCTTGATGACAATGACAGAAATATTATAATACTGCGTTATTATAATGGACTTACGCAAAACAAAACCGCCGCGAAGCTCGGAATGTCGCAGGTGCAGGTTTCACGGCGTGAAAAAGTAATTCTCTCACAAATAAGGATAAAATTAACACTGTGAGATTGACAAATATTAAAATGATGTTAAACTTATAACGGTTTATAAGTTTAGCATCATTTTTTTTTGGAGGTTTACAATGAAAAAGTCAATCCCAAACGGAGTATATCCCACGATGGTTACGCCATATACGGCTGATAACAAAATCGATTATAACGCGGTTCTTGCAATTATGCAGTGGTATGCCGAAAACGGCGTTGACGGTATTTTTGCAATTTGTCAGTCAAGTGAGATATTTTTTCTGTCTTTTGAAGAAAAGCTCGAGCTTGTCAAGTTTATTGTAAAAAATGCGCCAAAGGGAAAGCCGATTGTTGCCTCGGGGCACACGGCAGATGACCTTGATACCCAAATATATCAAGCAAATGCTTATATTGAGCAGGGGATTGACGCATACGTTTTTATCTCGAACCGCCTTGCAAATGAGGATGAAGATGACAGCGTTTTTCTCAAAAATTTCGAAAGATTTCTCAATGAAATTCCGGATATTCCTCTCGGCATTTATGAGTGCCCGTATCCGTACAAGCGGATTATGACACCCGAAACCTTGGGCAAGGTTTCACAAACGGGCAGAATGGCCTTTTTGAAGGATACCTGCTGCAATATTGATATGATTAAAGCAAAGCTCAACGCCGTCGAGGGTACCGGGCTTAAGCTGTTTAATGCTAACGCCGCGACACTGCTTGAAACGCTCAAGCTCGGCTGTGAGGGCTACTCGGGAGTCATGGCGAACTTTCATCCGGAGCTTTATTCGTGGCTGTGCAAAAACTTTGAATCGGAGCCTGCAAAGGCGCAGGTTGTGCAGAACTTTTTAGGACTTGCTTCATTAGCGGAATATCAGCAATACCCCGTTAATGCAAAATATCATCTTTCTCTCTGTGGTGTTGATATGGGCTACACCAGCCGCGCGAGAGACGCGTCGCTGTTTAAGGACAATCATAAGCTCGAGATTCAGCAGCTTTACGCTTCTGCTAACTATTTAAAGAAGCAACTCAATATCAGCTAAATTGAAAAAAAGCCGCTTTTCGGCAAATTTATCCTTAAATTCGTTTATTCCTATTGATTTAAATCTTTTAATATGATAACATAAATCGTCAAAATATTTTTGTTTTAGGAGGAGACATTAATGGCACAAAAAAAGACCGTCTTTTTAACCGGAGCATCCGGCAATATGGGCTGGGCGGGTTTTAAAGAGCTGTACGCCAAAAAGGATTTATACAATATAGTTGTTCTTCTGCGTGACAGCGATAAAAACCGCAAAAAGTTTGCCGATTATCTCAATGACCCCGCTGTAAAAGTTGTTTGGGGTGACCTTTGCAAATATGAGGATGTTCTTGAGTGTGTCAAGGGCTCCGATTATGTGCTTCATGTGGGCGGTATGGTTTCGCCCGCGGCAGACTATTATCCCATCAAAACAATTAAGACGAATACAGGCGCGGCGCGCAATATAGTTAATGCCGTTAAGTCTCAGCCCAATTCCGACGCGATTAAGGTGGTTTATATCGGTACTGTAGCCGAAACAGGTGAGCGTGATGATCCCATCCATTGGTCGCGCACGGGCGACCCCATCAAGATCAGCATTTACGACCACTATGCTACAAGTAAGACAATCGCTGAGTCGATTTTTGCCGAGAGCGGACTTAAGCATTGGGTTTCACTTCGTCAGTCGGGTATTCTTTACGGCGCCATCCTCAAAAACATGGAGCCCATTATGTATCATGTTCCTGTAAACGGCGTTCTTGAGTGGGCAACGGTTGAGGACTCGGGCAGGCTTATCGCCAATGTCTGTGGCGACGATATCCCCGAGGAATTCTGGAGAAGATTCTACAATATCGGCAGCGGCAAGGAGTACAGAATCACTAACCTCGAGTTCGAAGAGTATCTGCTTGGCACGCTCGGAATCGGTTCACCCAAAAAGCTTTTTGACCCCGACTGGTTTACTCTTCGTAACTTCCATGGTCAGTGGTACCTTGATTCAGACGTGCTTGAGAAATATTGCCACTTCCAGGCGCACGTTCCGATTGATGTTTACTTTAAGAACCTACTTAAGAATGTTGAGTTCTATTTCAGACTTGCCTTCCTCGCAAAGCCGTTTGCGTTTGCCATCAAGCCCGTTATGAAGAAAATCGCGAAGACCCCCGTTTACGGCACACTTTGGTGGAGAGAAAACAAGGTTAAGGAAAGAATCGCCGCTTATTATGGCACCGAAGAGAAATGGAATGCCATCGGCAACGATTGGAACAAGTTCAAGTGCTACCGTCCCGAGGATGACCCCACAAAGGTTCGTATTCTGGACCACGGCTATGATGAGTCCAAGCCCGTTGACCAGCTCACGATTGAGGATTTCAAAAAGGCTGCTGCTTTCAGAGGCGGCGAGTGCCTTACCACACAAGAGGAGTATGTTGATTTCTATACCCCCATCAAGTGGAAGTGCGCCCATGGTCATGAGTTTATGATGTCAGCTAACCTGGTTCTCAGAGGCGGCCATTGGTGCCCGACAGAGCTGCCCTCAGACGAGAAGGCAGAGCATTTCCACTGGGCATATGATGAGGAAGCGAAGGTCAATCCCTTCTTCGCTCAGGTCTGGTATCCGCTTCATGATAAGAATGAAAACAATGTATATGACGAAAGCATCTTCAAGGGATTCGAAGGATTTAAGAGCTGATTTATGATTTGCAAGAACTGCAATCCGTCTGGATTGCAGTTCTTTTTTGTTTTTTGCTATTGTAAATGTTAGATTTTATGATAATATTATATTATATATTATGAAAGGTGATGCTTTTTGAAAATCAAAAAACTACTCTGTTTTCTTTTTGCAGTAATGCTGGTAATAAATTCCGCGGGTTGCGCGAGAATCTCTTCATTATCGACTCGTGACAGCGCGCTCAGGGTTGGCGTTGAAGGGCTTGCCGGTTCGCTCAATCCGTTTTATTGTGATAATGAAACCGATGAAAAGGTGCTCACGCAGATTTTTCAGCCAATTCAGCGCGAAGACGGTAAGGGCGGCTTTGTCAACCTCTGCGGCGGGATAACATACGAAAAGGTTGAAAGCGGTATTAAGTACACGGTCAACATCAGGGATGACCTCATGTTTTCAGACGGCACACACGCGACCATAGACGATGTAATCGCTTTTTATTACTTCATTGCAGATGCCACATATGACGGTAAATACAGCGACTGGCATCTTAACAAAATACAGGGACTTAATGAGTATTATTACGATGACCCCGATTACGCCCAAGCGGTCAATGAGATTGAAGCGAGCGTTATTTCCGATTTTACCCGCTCGACGATAGAATTTGAAGATTTTGTTTCATATCTTACCGAAACAAAACTTGACGGCAAATGGAGCGGTAACATTGATGACAACTCGCCATATGGAGTTACTTGGCGTCAAATTGTGATTAAAGCAGACCTTGAGCAGGAGCTTGCCGATCTCGGCGAAACTCCATCTGCGGATAAACTGCTCAATCTTGTTGCACAGGCAGAAGTGTCGCTTCATCCTTCGCAATATAGCCCCGATAAGTATTGGCACGATAAGCTCTATGCGGATTATATTGCAGAGAATTATGCCGATGGTATTGATGTTCAGTCAATTTCAGGTATAAAAAAGATTAATGATTATGCCTGCACAGTGCTTTTTACACAGGCGGATATTGACGCGGCTTCTCAAATTAATGTTTTTGTAGCCAGTAAAGCGTATTATTTTGCCGAGTATAAAAAAGGCAACGCCGAGGCGGTTAAAGGAATAACCACAGGCGCGCTTGGCTGCGGACCGTATGCTTTCAGAAACCACGACACCGACAGCGGCAAGCTGACACTTGTCGCAAACAACTACAGCTATAAGAAATGCGGCTTTGATATTATTGAATTCATTGAAACACCTGCCTCGGGCGCTGCAAACGCGCTTAAATCCGGCACGGTTGATGTGATTGAAATCCCGGCCGACGCCAATGCCGTTTCGGCGCTTAGCGTTGACGGCGTTTATTCAAGCATTTTTGATCAAAATTGTTATTATTCATTCTTCTTTAACGCGAAAGCCCTTGAAGCAGAGGTTCGCTCTGCGCTAATGCGCCTGAATGATTACACAGCCGTGATTGAGGGCAAAATCGGAAAGTATTACACGGCGCTTCACCTGCCTATGAATATTAAGCTGTACGGCGGCATTTCCTCGGGCAAAGGCGACAACTCGGATACTGATATTATTCAGTATCTTGCGCTCGCGGGCTACTCAAAGGATACCCAAGGCAAGATAGTGAAAGTGAAAACTGTCGAGGCTGAGGGTGAGGAGCAGACGGTTAGTGAGCCTCTCACATTAGATTTTTATTATCGCGCCGACAATGACGGTACCGCGCTCGCAGTGGCAGAAGCATTCAAGAAGTCGCTTGAAGCAAACGGCATTACCGTGAACGCTGTCGCGGCAGATGCCGAGGATTTTAACGCCGACGTTGCGTCAGGCAAGACTGATGTCTGGTTCGGGGCAGTTATTGATACCCCCGCAGGCGATAAATATAATTTTTATCACTCATCAGGTCGATACAATTACACGGGGACAAAAGACACGTCGCTTGATTCAATACTGTCAAATATCAGCGCGTTACCCTCGTCACAGCGCAGCCCTGCAGTTAGCGAAATGCTCGACGCGCTGATGCTTCTCTCAGTCGAGATGCCGGTTTATCAGCGCAAAACCATGACAGCCTATAACTTAGAAACAGTCGACAAGGATTCAATTCCCGATGTTTCTGAAATCAGCGGTTTCGAATACTCCCTTTGTTCACTAAAATCTGTATAAATTATTTTTGAAAGGAAGATAAAGTTATGTCAAAGCTTATTTCTGCCACTGTGCTTGCAGCAGGAGCTGCGGCACTTGCCCATGCAATCAAAAGTAAAAAAATTGACCCTTCCGCCACGGCGAAGCAAACAGTTAACGCTGTTAAGCTAACCTACCCGGTTGAGAGCACCTATGATAACTCTGTCGCGCTTACTCCGCCCATGGGCTGGTCCAGCTGGAATCTGTTCAGAAACAAGATTAATGAGGACCTTATTTATGAAACCGGTAAGGCTCTGCGTGACAGCGGTCTCGCTGATTGCGGCTATAAGCATTTAAACATTGACGATTGCTGGCAATCCTCCATGCGCGATGAAAACGGCAGGCTGCAAGGCGATTTTGTCACCTTCCCGAGCGGAATAAAGAACCTTGTTGAGCGTGTGAACGAGCTTGGCCTTAAGCTTGGTATTTACACATCAAACGGTACTCTCACCTGTGAAGATTTACCCGCCAGCCTCGGCAATGAGGCAGTTGACGCGGTTACCTTTGCGGATTGGGGAATCGAATATTTTAAGTATGACTTTTGTCATAATGTTCCCATTCCGTCACGCGCGCCGAATATCGAAAAAATAACTGTCAGCAAGCTCGGATGCGGCGAAGAGCAAGAATACGGCATCGACTGCGCGATTCTTTCGGGCAGCGCAAGAGTCGTTGAAGACTCAAGGCTCCCGGGCGGGAAATATATATCAGGGCTTTCTGCAAACGCGGGCGCCGCTGAATTTACAAATATAAATGTGCCCGAAGCCGGCGAATACATAATCACGCTCTGCATTCGTAAAAAGAGCAACAGCAACAAATACGCGTTGCTACTTGTTAACGGCGTTGATAAGTATGACACAATTGTTCCGCCTTCGCGCGCGTTCAGCCCCGAGGGCAGACATCAGGTTCAGGTTACGCTCAAAGCAGGCGAAAACACGGTTAAAATTTATAACCCTGTAGCCTCAAGGCAAGACAGCGCCGCGATGCAGTATACAAATATGGGCAAGGAACTAATGCGCGCCACAAAGGAGTACGCCGCAAAGAACGGCACCGAGGAGAAACCGATTGTCTATTCAATCTGCGAATGGGGCTTTAATCTGCCGTGGAGATGGGGCAGGCAAGCAGGCAACCTTTGGCGCACAACGCCCGATATCAAAGCTTTTTGGGCTTCAGTTGTGTTAATCTATGAGCTTAATGTTACACTCTATAAATATGCTTCTATCGGTCATTGGAACGACCCCGATATGCTCGAGGTTGGTAACGGCAACCTTACATATGAAGAGAATAAGAGCCACTTTACCCTTTGGTGTATGATGGCCGCCCCTTTGATTCTCGGTAACGATGTCCGCGAATTCGTTAACTCGGACGGAACCGTGAATAAAGACAACATAACCTACCAAATCATATCCGACAAGGACCTGATTGCTGTTAATCAGGACCCGCTCGGTATGCAGTGCCGCCGCATCAAGACAAACGGCTTAGAGGATGTTTTGATTAAGCCCCTGGTTAATGATGAGTTTGCCGTTTGCCTCTTTAATAAGAGCAACTCGGTGCGTTATATACAGCACCCAATCCGAGATATAGTCCTGCGCTCATGCATCACTACGCCACTAAAGGATAAATACGAGGCGTACGATATGTGGGAAAAGACCACTGAAATTATCGAGGACGAAATCGCGGCGAGTGTGCCGGCACACGGCGTTAAAATTTTCAAGGTAAAGGTTGTTTAATATGTTGCTGAATACATTTGAACGCATGCTTACCGGCGGCCCATTTGGTAACGGAGCGGGGAACTACACAATTCCGCAGCTGGATTTATCGGTTAAGCCTTCCGATTGCCCAAAGGAATTTGAATATCTTTATGAGCTGAGTGTTGTTGATGATTCTCTTAATTATCTCGGCCATCCGGATTCAGTTTTACTGAAAAACGGCGATATCCTTACCCTTTACCCCTCTGGGCATGGCAAGGGCGCTGTTCGGGGCGCCTTGAGCAGTGACGGCGGCGTTAGCTATCAAGATATAACACAGAGTCTTCCTGTCAGTTGGCAAAATTCCCGTGAAACGCCTACTGTTTATCGTCTGAGCTTCACCGACGGCAGCGAAAAACTTCTTCTTTGCTCGGGCAACCCAAAGTGGGGTGCGGAGCCAACAACTGGCGGCTTTAACTTTTCGCTTTCGGATGATGAGGGAACGAGCTGGAGCGAATTTGAGCTTGTTTTTGATAAAAAATCAAAGCATCCGATTCCTTCGTCTATTGTTGTAATGGCTTCCCTGACAAGGCTTAAAGAGAATGGAGTATTTGTTGATAAATGGATGGGATTTTTTCACAATTCTGATTTTGTAAATTATAAAACTATCCTTTTCTTTGATGACTTTGGCAGACCGCATTGGACTGATCCTGTGCCTTACTTCTCCAAATACCGTGTTGTCGAGCTTGAAACGCAGATGTGCGAGGTTGAGGTTATCCGCTCGGATCGCGGCAGGGGAGACGAACTTTGCCTGATTTCACGAAGCAACAGCAAAAAGCACAATTCGCTTCTTTCGTTTTCACATGATGAGGGTAAAACCTGGTCCCGCCCGACCTACGCACCCCCGGCTCTAAACGGTGAAAGACATAAGGCGGATTATCTGCCTGACGGCAGGCTATTCATAACCTTTCGCTCTATTGAGCGCGATAAAGATAAAGTGCTGCAATTCAGAGAGCAAAAAAGCCGCGACTGGTTTAGCGAGGGCTATGTTGCCTGGGTAGGAACATATGATGATATTAAATACGGCAGAGAGGGGCAGTACCGCATAAAAATTGCCCACACCTATCTCGAAGGGCAGGTTTTGCCTTACATCTGTGCGAATGCTGACACTGCCTACTGCGGTAATGTTGTGCTCGGTGACGGCACAATTGTCACATCCACCTACGGGGCCTTTGGCGAAAAGCTTGCAGACGGCAAGTTTAAAACCTATGTGGCTTCTAAGCGTATTCGCCTTAATGATACTGACCAAATAGTAAATAAACTGTAGCCGATTGATTAATCTGCCGGCAAAACAACCTGTCTTATGATATGGCTGTTTTGCCGGCTTTTCCCTTTAACCGATACAAAATTTTTTAACTTCACATTTTATATTGATTATTTAGTTAAAGTGTTATAAGATATTAGGGAATCAATATATATAAAATTGCTTTATTATGAGCTAATCTCACATTGTTTAGCTCTTAATTATTACTGTTTATTTATAAGTGAGAGCTAATTCAATTTACTCAATCGAGCGCCGATTCGGCAGGAAAGTAATGGACTACCTCTGAAAGGAAAACTTTAGAATGAAAAAAACTGTTATAGCGGTTATTATCCTGCTGATTGCGGCTATGCTATGCTCCTGTGGTGGTAAACAGCCTTCCTCGTCCGTTAAGGCGACCTCTGGCTCAACGCAGGGTATAAGCAGCATTACTCAAGATAATGTGAAGTCCAACATGGCGATTATTATGCCGAAGGCAGAAGAAATTATCAATTGCATTAGGCATGGTAAAATTGATGTGGGTAAATATGATAATGAATCGGCGATAACTGACAGTGAAAACGGGTTTAAATATACCCCCGTTATTGATGAGAATCGTAATACTATTGCAAAGCTTAAGACAATTTGCGAGACATATTTCACCCAAGGCTATTGCGACGAGAATCTTTACGCTTCTTTTAAAGCTCCGAATGAACTGTACAAAGAAATTAATGGCGCTCTGTATTTGAATGTTGACGCCGGCGGCGGCAGCGCTGACAAATATGATGCTGAAACAGCTCAGCTTGTTATGCAGAGCAGTGACACGATTCTTGTCAGCATGACCTGCAGCGATTCAAACGGCAAAGAATACATTGCCTATGTAACTTTCAAGCTTTTTGACTCAGTGTATAAAATTGATAGTATTACAACCGCGGAGAAATAACGGTAAAAAATCGCAAAACTATTGATATACTTCTATGAATATATTAATATCGGTTTGCGCGGAAACATTGCACTCTTGGCGCTAAAAACTGTCGGGAAGATTCGGAGGATAATAATGGCTGACCAAAACCAAACCTTGAGAACGAGCGAAGAAGTTGCCAAAGCTCAGGAAATTGACAAGCGTTATCTTACGCCTAAAGAGATTATTGCCTATTGCCTTACGGCGTTGGGCAGCGCGACATTAACGAGCTTTGTCAACAACTCAAAGCAGGTATTCATGATGAACTATATGGGGCTTACGGGTACCCAGTATGGCATTATGAGCGGCATTTCCACAGCATGGGACGCGCTTGATGACCCGCTTTCGGGCATAATTATTGACCGTATGCGTACCCGCTGGGGCAGGCTACGCCCGTTTCTACTGTTTCCTATCCCGTTTTGGGCAATCAGCAGTATTTTGCTTTTTATGATACCTGTTATGCTCAATAGCAACCAAAGGCTGATATACTGCACGGTTGTAACCATTTTAAACGGAATCGGTCACTCATATTTTGGCGGCTGGAATTTACTGCTTTATAATATAACCCCGAATCTTAACGAGCGAAGCAGGCTCATTGCAACGCAAAAATTTGTTGAGCTTTTTAACTATATGCCCGCGCTTGTTCCCGTTTTTGTTGACATATTGCCTCGCGTAACAAACAACGCCATAATTCAGCCTCAGGTTTATTCAGGCGCATCTTACCTTTTTGTTGTGGTTGCAGTGTGCGCGTGTTTGTTTGGCTTCTTTTCAATGCGTGAAAGAATACCGCAGGCGTCAAAAGAAGAAATGAAACAGGTAGGTATAATAAAATCCTTTATTAACGCGGTTAAGAATCGCCCCTTTGTTGCGCTGATGCTTGCCAATTTCTGTGGCTCTATCGGCGGAATCCGCGGCAGCGCAGGTGAGGACTTTTTCTGGCTAAACTGCACGGGTAAGCTTTCAAACCGTTTTCTTGCAAGCCTTTTTACAGGTATGCCCAACTACATAACTACCCCCATGGCACCCAAAATCATCCGCCGATTTGGCGTTAGAAAAACCGCGATATGCGGCGCGATTTTTTCCGGTATTGGCTGGGTTGTGCTATATATTATAGGGTATTCACCAACAGACAACTCGTTTTTGAACTTCTGCTGGATAACCTTTATGCTGACCACGCTTGGCCTGCCCAACCGGATTATCGGAGTTTGCGAGCCGATGCTCATGGGCGATATGTATGACTATATGGAATGGCGCAGCGGAGTAAGAAATGAAGGCGTGGTTAACGCGATAAACGGCTATGTCAACAAGCTTTCGGGCAGCATAATCGGCGTGCTATCGGGGCTTGTTTATGATATTATTAAGTTCAAACCGAACCTTGACTCCTTCGGCAACGCGATTCCTCACACTAACCCGACCGTTTTGCGCGGAATTTTCGGAATTTTTACCCTTATACCCGCCGTATCAAAATTCGGATATGCGGCGGCGCTACTACTGTTTAATGTAACCGGAGATTTTAAGGTAAAAATGGATTCCGAGCTTGTACAAAGGCGTTTGGATAAGGCAAACGCAATCGGTTTAATTCAAAAATCAGATGAAGGATAATAGCCTTCAGTTTTTTCAATATAGTTTAGTATAATGAATAAGCGGAGCGCTCTTTTTGAGTGCTCCGCTTAAAATATAAATATTTGAATTTGAATTAATATCTGCCGTAATTTTGAATTACAGCCATCACGGTTCGCATACTCGTTAGCAGCGAGCCGTTATTAATTGAGCCTGCTGTTGTAATGTTAACTCCTCTGATATCGTCGATTTTTGCCGCTTCACAATCACGGCGAACCTCGGCTGTAATTTTTTCGGTATCATTTCCCATGAAGGTAAACGGAGCAAGCGCGCCGTCGATGCGGGTAGTTTTCATATATTTTCGGATTTTTTCTATAGTAACCGTAGGGCCGAAATTGCATCCCGTCAGGTTAAAATCTGCGAGAAGAGGCAAAAGGTGCTCCATAGCGGAGTCTGAATGCTGGTGCCTGTTATCTTCGGGGTTAGGCGCGCAATGCTCAAATACCTTCTTCAATACCGGATAACCGAAAAGATAATAAAGCTCGGCGTTAAGAAGACAGCAATTATCATCCGCGAAACTGAAGCTGCGCCGCCTATAACCCGCATGCCTCGCCATTATTTCATAATAGGCGATGATAACACTCGCAATGGTGTCCGAAAACCGCACAGCGAGCTCGGGCGAATCGTAAAGCAGGAATATAAGATTTTCGGCGCCGTAAACAGAGGTAGCGAGCGTTACCGGGCCCCTCACACCGCAGAATACATCGGGCTTTGTGCCATAGAGCTCAAATACTCGCTTTTTCTCGCTTTCCCAATTTGGCGGCAGTATAAATTCCTCAAGGTTGAGCCGTTCAATCTCATCGAGCTTCTTTTCGAGAGCCTTTTCATTATCAAGGTTTCCCTTGAGCCAAGTGGTTTTTCCGTCAAAAACATATTCACCGCCAAAAACCTCTCCAATGCCGCGCACAGAGGGCAGGCGGCTGTCTAATGGCGGCGGCTCAACCTCGTTGAGCAGTTTTATCCCAACAGTTTTAAGGGCAAGATCGTTATATCTTTTGTTAAGCTCAATTCGCCTCTCCGGCGCAGTGTAGCCCCAGGGCTCACCTTCTTCGCCAAGCTCGGCAAAAACACATTCATCGCCCATTCTGATGCCCAAAGCCACCTGTGGCGCGTCCTTTGAGAAACAGTTTTCTTTGTGCGCAAGCTCATCATCGCGCCAAAAGCGCTCAATATCAAGTTCAAGCATTATTCTACCGCCTCCGGGCCTCTGTTTTTGTCGCATGTGCGCGTGAAACGAGAAGCCACATATAATTTAAATAACAAAGTATAACGAAATCTCAAACTACTCTGACTTGTTTATCTTATCTTTAATAATCTTGCGCCATGCGGTTCAACCGATATATTTATCCCGCCCTTGTAGCTGCCAAGGTCGCTTCTTTTCCACAAATCACGAACGCTGTGAGTGCCTCGAGGAAGGGGCAGAGTATCGGCCAATACGGTATCTGTTCTGTTAAAAATGGCAATGAGCGAGTCCCCGTCGGCCGCCTCTGACTGCCAGATAACATAGTCTTTTCCGCAGTGAACCGGCTTCGCACCATGAGATCGCTGGTTAACCTCGATTACCTCGTCATTTGTTATCAGTTCAAGAGTAAATTCATCGTTTGAGGGCAAGTCGCCGCCGAATATAAGCGGTGAACGGAAAATTGACCAAAGTGTCATCATTGTAACCTGCTCCGCCTGTGTAAGAGAGCAATATCTTCCCGCTTCGCCGCAGCACGGGGCGTTGATGCAAAGCTTGCCAAGCGGCAGCATATCGCAATCTGGCCAGCAGCCCTCTTTAACATAGGGATACCACTTTTCGCATCGCTCAAAAGTAGCGTCAAGCTTATTCCAATCATCCCAAAAGTCGCCGGTCATCCGCCACATATTTGCATTGGCGCAAAGATGCTCTGCCTCGTCAATGATAGCGGGGCCGGGGGAGAGGCTCAGAACCATATCTCTGCCGCAGCTATCGATAGCTTGGCGTATGAGCTCAATCTCTGCTTTTGCTGAATACGGCTCAGTGGGCTTAAACTCAGTGTTGCATATATCGTCGACCTTAACAAAATCAACGCCCCACGAGGCATAAAGCTCAAAAAGAGAGTTGTAGTATTCCTTCGCGCCGCTTTTCTCTGAATTAACGCCGTACATATCCGTGTTCCACGGACAAAGCGAAAACGGGTGTGCAATTTCCCTTGCGGTAATATCGGTACCTTTGATTTTTGTGTTTTGGTGAACTGCCTGTCTGGGTATGCCGCGCATAATATGTATGCCGAATTTCAGCCCCATGGCGTGAATTTTGTCAGCTATCGGTTTAAATCCCGCGCCGCCCGATGAGCTCGGGAAACGGTTTTCGGCGGGAATCAATCGTGAATATTCATCCATGCAAAGCTCGGTGAAGTTGTTGTAATTATTTGAATGCGCTTTGGGTTCATACCATTGAATGTCGCACACAACATATTCCCAGCCGTGGCTTTTTAGATTTTTTGCCATATACTCCGCGTTTGCAATCAGCTGACTCTCAGTAACCGCCGCGCCGTAGCAATCCCAACTGTTCCAGCCCAAGGGGGGAGTCATGGCAATTGCGTCTTTTTGCATAAATTAACCTCCGCAAATACTATTTTAGTTATTATATCAAATTACTTGATTCATTACAAGAGAATTGAACTATACAAAAACAGCCGACAGAACTTTTTGTTCCGTAGGCTGTTAATAAATATATAGTTATATGTATTTTGCGATAAACTTGTTAACCGTGCTCCAATAAAGCTCAGGTACAAGAAGCGCCGAGACGCTGTGAGGAGCGTCGTTTACGACCAGCATTTCTTTTTCGCAGGCGGCGGCATCATAAAGCTGCTGAAGCATTGAAAAAGGAACGAAGGTATCTCTGTCGCCGTGAATGAAGAGAGTGGGGGTTTTTGAACGCTTAACCTGCTCGAGCGCGGAGGCACGCTTCAAATCAAGCTTCATGCGAAGCTTAGTCACGACATTTGCTGCGTTCAAAAACGGGAAGGGCGGGAGATGGAAAATGTTCATTATCTGAGAGCTGTATTCATCCCAAATAGAGGTGTAGCCGCAGTCCTCAACAGCGCAAACAACATTCTCTGGTAGCTCTTCGCCCGTAGTCATCATAACCGTGGCGCCGCCCATTGAAGTGCCATGCAGTATAATTTTGGCGTTGGGATTTAACTCAACAATATACTCAATCCAATCAATAACATCAAGCCTGTCATACCAGCCCATTGTTATGTAGCTATGTTCGCTGTTGTCATGCCCGCGAAGGCAAGGCAGCAAAACATTATAGCCCTGTTCGTGAAATCTTTTTGCATACAGACCCATATCGCGCGGTCTTGAGGTAAAGCCGTGGCATTCAATAACATATATGTCACTTGGCTTATCTGATTTGATAAAATACGCATGAAGGCATTCGCTGAATTTATTGAATGTAAATACTCTGTCAGGCTCAGATGCGTCAAACCAAAGACCGCCCTGACGGTTTTCTTCGCTGTTTCTGAATATTATATCGATTTCGGGGTCTATCGGTTTGCCGTCATTAAGCCTTTTTACACCGTTCGGAGTAAGGGAAAGATACGCAAAAACATTCCCGGCTGCAAAAAGTGCGCCGCCAGTAACAGCACCGACAATTGCAACTCCTTTAACAATTTTTTTAGTCTTACCCATGGTCGTCCTCCTAATCATTGTTCATATGGCGCTGAATTTTTTGCGTTGTGGTTTTTATGAACTCGGTGCGTCTGACGATAAAGTTGCCTATTCTTTTATATCCGGGCAAAACGCTGTTTACATTGCTGATAACGTTGCCGATAATTGATTCAAGCTCATCATCACTAATATTGTCGTTTTCGCCTTTGCCAAGCGCGCGCTTGGTTTCCTCTAAATTCGGGAAAACCTTAGCCGTAACGACAGTCTTGCCCTTGCTGTCTGTATCGCCTACTATGAGACACTCCTCAACAAAGGAAGACTTACCGATATGGAACTCAAGCTCCTCGGGAAAAATGTTTTTGCCGTTTGAAGCAACAATAACATTTTTGCAGCGCCCGGCAAGGTAATATCTGCCTTTGCTGTCAACCCATCCAAGGTCGCCCGTGTGGAAAAAGCCTTCGGAATCAATGACCTTTGCGGTTTCCTCGGGATTATTGTAATATCCGAGCATAACCATAGGCCCTTTGACGCATATTTCGCCGATACCTGTCTCGGGGTCGGGATCAAGCACCTTAACCTCGGTTTCAGGCAGTGGGACTCCGATTGATTCAGCGAGATGCATTTTATCGTTATTGCAGATGCAGAGTGGCGCGCATTCGGTCAGACCGTATCCGAATATTATCTGAATACCAAAAGCTTCAAAATCCATTAAAATCTGGGGGTCAATTGGCGCCGCGCCGCAGATGATAAGGCGCATATGCCCGCCGAAAGTGTCTTGAATCTCCTTAAAGAACACTCGCTTTAAGTCTATGCCCACATGCGAACCGATTTTGCATAGCGCCTTGCCGAGCTTGAATTTGAATTCACCGTGCGGCTTTGCGGCAATCGCCTTAAGAATACGCCTGTGAACATTTTCAAGAAGTAGCGGAACGCTGACAAAAATTGTCGGGTTAAACTCTTTCATATTTTTGAGCACATATTTGTAGCCCTCACAGAAGGTTACCTTCGCGCCGCAATAAGCAGCAAAAAACAAAATAATCGTGCTCTCGTATGTGTGATGCAGCGGCAGCATTGATATGCCGCAGTCCTCGGGATATATCTTAATGACCTGCATCCCAAGGCGAACCTCGGAGCAGAAGTTGCGGTGGCAGAGCATTACGCCCTTCGCGGCGCCCGTAGTACCCGATGTAAATAAAAGCGTGCTCATTGCGTTGGGATCGATTTCGGACTGAATGTAACGCTTATCGCCCTTTGCAAGCAGTGCTTCACCTTGAGA
Source organism: uncultured Clostridium sp. (assembly GCA_964448835.1). GTDB lineage: Bacteria > Bacillota > Clostridia > Oscillospirales > Acutalibacteraceae > CAG-177. The sequence continues at coordinate 36,001 of CAYUXK010000009.1, forward strand.
AACAAGCGAATCAAATGTCAGGATGCCGTCATTATCACCGTCATAGTCAAAATAAACGAATTGCAGTGAGTCGTCAAGCTCCTGCTCACGCTCGTGAAGCTTTGTGGCAACATTCATATCGCAAAAAATCAGCTTTGCCTGTGCGGTGCTCAAAATCCCGTTGAAATCGTCAAACATGAGCTCCTTATCAATCGGAACAATAACGCCGGCACCGTTGACCACTGCCATATATGATGCGCACCATTCAAAGCAGTTGTCACCTGCTAACGCAATGCGGCTATCCTTGTAGCCCATGTCAATCAGTGCCGCTCCGAGGCAGTTAATTATATGCTGATATTTATTATATGTTATTTCATAGTGTTCGCCATCCGCGTTTTTTATCTCAAAAGCAGGACGCTCGCCAAAGAGCTCAACACTTTGAGATAAAAGTTCACGCAAATTATTAAAATCTCTTACTTTATAAAAGGGTTTGGTCATAAGAGTATCTCCTATAATTTAAAATCCAACAATTAGAATAACATTATTAATAAATAAAAACAAGTACTTTTTCAAATATATCAATTATTTGTGTACTTACTGTTAACTAAATGCAAATAAATAGGTAATAAAGTCGTTTGTAGTTTTGCCTGAAAAAGCAAAAATAAAAATAATTGATTTTTTCTCTTGACAGGTAAAGAAGTCTATTATATAATAACACCTGCACCTAATATGGATGTTTAGCTCAGCTGGTAGAGCATTCGCTTGACGTGCGAAGGGTCAGCGGTTCGAGTCCGTTAACATCCACCAAAAAGGTAGGTTTCTTTCGAAACCTACCTTTTTCATTTTGTGATTTATTTTCTGATTACTTGACATCAAGGCCTAGACTAATCAATTAGAATTGAATTGTAACCTTGTGTGTGCCGGGCGGGGTGATAATTTTCATTTTAAAGGCGTTGCAGCCTTCAAGCGGCTCAACAATGTATTTGCCGTCAGTTTCAATTGATTTATACGCCTTATGAATGTATATCTCTGTCGGGGAGGCAAAAGTCGCGTCCTGAATATATTCAAGGCTGAAACAATCGTTTTCACGGTCAAGACCGTATTTTACTATTTTACCCGTGACCGCAATCGGCGCTGTGCGAACAAGGCTTTCCATAATCGGGTTGTCAAGCATACCGTCGTAATACGCCCAATATGTTTGTCCCCATTGGTTTTCGTCAAATTTATCAAGCAGGAAGTTAATATGATGTAGCCACTCGCAGCCATCGGAATGACCGCCCCACTCGCCGACAACAACGGGAACATTGAGCCTTTGCTGGGTTCTGAGGTGCTCGTCAAAGATAACGCTGACTCTTGAATTGCTGGCATATTTATAAGCGGGCGTATCAACCATTAAATCATAACCGTGCGGCGCGAAGCAAAGCTTCTCTTCACGGATTCCGTCGTAATTGACAGCGGGTGTGGAGCAGGGGATACCGGTATTTGAATAATAACAGTTTTCCATGATTATTATGCCGTTATCCGTAACGCTGCGGATTGCTTTTGCGGTACGATTAATGAAGGGAGAATAGCGTTCAAGGTCAAATTTCTTAATAAGAGCGTCACCGCCCAGGGTAACCTTACGGAAAAGGTCCTTGTCTTCAAAAGGCTCAAGAACTTTGATAAAATTACCTTTAGTCAAGATCTGCTTTAGCATCCACGCCTTAGGGCAACGCTTGTCAAACAACACTGTTTTAACTGCGCCGCTCACTATTTTGCGAAAAACCTTGCCGCCGTCCGTTCCCGGAAACGGTTCATTCATAACATCAAAGCCGAAAAGCGCTGTGCTGTCCTTAAACTGCTCTGTAAGATATTTCCACATATTGCAGTAATAGGTCTGCAAGGGCTTGCCCTTATATGATTTGTTTTCCCAGAAATTATCAAATGAGCGGTGAACAGCCTTGCCCCAGAAATAGCCTTCCGCCCAGACGAATTTAGTATCTTTAAACTTGTAACCGTCGGTAAGGCACGCCCAACCCGGAGCACCATCGGCAGGAGTTGTTACCGTTCCGCCGTAAAGGTCCTGGTGCATATCAAGGAAAAAGTAAATGCCGTGCTTTTCGCATAAATCTGCAACCTTGCGCAGACGGGCAATGCATTCATCGTCGTATTTTTCCGGCTCCGGCTCAATTGCGTCCCAAGTTAAGCCTAGTCGCACAAGGTTAAAGCCGGATTGCTTTAAACGGATAATCAGTTCCTCGTCAAAGTTGAAAAAGTATTCTTTTTTTGTTTTTGCCTCGTTCGGCGTACCCTTGTCACACAGATTAACACCGTTAAAAATACGCTGGCGACCCTCGGAGTCAATGAACCGTTTACCTATTGTGCTGATTGCAAGCATAATAATAAGTCCTTTCATGGGCCCGATAACCCAAAATATTACATTGTCAATTATAACAGATTGCGGGTTTTAGTCAACACACAATCTTAAAATAAAAAAAAGGTTGAAAAAAATCTATCTTGTGTTATTATATATTAAGTAATTCATAATAAGGAGTAGCATATGAACAGTAAAAGTTCAAACGCGATTAAGTATCAAGGCTTGTTGCTCGTGGCGTTTATGTTTGCCGCCGTTGTCAGCGTGCCTGCTTTGGCGCAAATTAACGATTATCGGTTCTATATCTATTTACCGGATTTCAACATTGGCTATTGCCAGAAGCTGCTTGTGGGCGGCGTTCTCGCTTTTTTTAAAGACAGCTACACCAAGGAGTGGCTGTATGGCTTTATGCGTATTGTAGTTGCGGCAGTATCGCTCATTTTTGCACTTTTTTTGGGCAAGTGGGTTTCCCGTTCGCCCGAGGAATTGAGGATGCCGTATCTTGTTATTGCCCTGTTTTTTGCAACATCTCCTTATGCATTCACGATTTTTTCATCGTTAATCGGGCTTCACGATATTTATTGGTATTTCTTTATTTTGATTGCGCTCATGTGCGTTAAAAATAAGGTTCTTATGTGGCTTGTTCCTCTGCTCAGCGTGCTTTGTGTCGCAAATCACATTGCTTATCTTATAATTCTTTTTCCCGTGCTTTTAATAATTTTGCTTCATTGTGTTGTCCACGCGGAAAAAAAGGGAGCGTATTTGGCTCTTCTTATCGCGGTGCTTTTGCTTACCGGTGGCGCGACGGTGTATGTGTTGTTTTTTGAAAGGCAAACAATTAAGATGACCATGCTCGAAATGCTCTCTTACACTAAGAGCAAAATCAACACCAAAATTGATTCATTGGGTTTTGAATACTTTCTTTACGGCTACTCCGAGGGCAGTACCCCTGAAGCTCCGCCCGCTGAAGGTTATTATTACGGCAACAGCATTATTGCAATAGTAAAAACCTTAATGACTATCATGAAAGAGAATGTTATGCCGTTCAGAATTTACAAATGCTTCCTTGCGGTATTGCCTGTTCTTGTTTCAAGCGTTTATATCTGGTCGGCTGCTATTAAGAAAGCCAAAAAAGCTATTGAACGATTAATCTATGTGCTTTGTATTCTCACTGTTTTATGCCTGCCGGTTTTTTGGATTTTATCTACTGATACCAAGCGCTGGGCAGCAATGTATTGTGTTTCACAGCTACTTTTGCTGGTTTGGATGCTCGGCGAGAGGGACGAAAATGTTTGCGCCGCGTTTAATAAGTTTGTTTGCATAGTCAAGAAGTATCCGCTTATTGCGGCGGGCGCCGTGTGTCTGTCATATATGATTCCATAAGGAGGTGCTGCAAATGAAAATGATTACAGGGCTTTGCTCAAAACTAAAATATGAGCTCATCGCTATTGCGGCATTCTCAACGATATTCTTAATAAATGTCAACACATCATCTTGGCAGAATGCCTGGATAATCGCGTTGCAATTAATTGCAGCGGCGTTGTTCGCTGCAGGTTTCATTAAACGCTTTCCGGATGAGAATAAGAATGCGGCAAGCTTTTTTGCCGCATTATTTGCATTGTATTTAATGGTCGCTTACCATTATTCAATGTTTTCTCTTTCGACAGTCGATATGAAGCACAGTATAGGGCTTCTGATTTATCTGGTGTCGTTTATTTGTCTTCTCGACGAAAGATTTGCGGCGCTTGTTTTGCCTCTCGGTATTGCAGGGGTAATAATAAGCAAGGACTATGCAATCCTTAGCCTGCCTTCACTGATTGTTGCCTCGGCATATACGGGCGACGGCTTTTTCGCGTTGCTCAAAAAAGAACAAAAAACCAAAAAGAATATTAAGAAGAAAAGGAACGAGCCTAAGGCAAAGTTCTCTGCGCTTATCGGCTTTAATAAATTTATAGCTCCCGCACTGCTTGCTGCTGCAGTGATAACCGGCATAGCCTATGTTTTAAAAGGCGATCAGGGGTACGGGCTTTTCCTTGCTGATTGGGGTTATGTTTTATATATTTACAAAGATATGCATCTAATAATACCCTGCTTTTTCGTAGTTATTTTGTTCTGGTGGAAAACTATAAAAAACAAGCTTATGCTTGCGGCGTTTATCAGCGCTCTTGCGGCGTTTATGGTTACGATTCTGGGCTCATTCCTGTTTGATTTTACACTTGTGCTTTACAGGTTTTACCTAATGAATGCGGTTGTCGGGATTTTTGCGGGCACAATGATTATTGCCGCTCGTTCAAAAGAGCAGGAGGGTAGCCTTAAAGAGACAATTTCTACAATCGATGCCAGGCGTGTCTTCGCGGTTATCGTTGTGACGCTCATATATCTGTCTCTTGCAAGTGCTAATATAGTAAAGTAAAAGGAGCGCGCCAAATGTTGATAATTATCGGGGCGAGCGGTTTTCTGGGCTCCTACGCAATAAGGTCCGCGCTCGAGCAAACTGATGAAGATATTCTCGCTGTCAGCAGTAGCGGTGAATGCGCTTTCACAAGCGGCCGCGTAAGGAGTGTTAAATGCGACGTTTGCGATTATTCTTCTGTTTCAGAGCTTGCAAACCAATACAATAGCCCGAACGCCAAGATTCTTTATCTTGCTGCCTGCCATAATGTTGATTATGTTGAGCAGTATCCCAGAGAGGCAGAAAAGGTCAATATTGACGCGCTTAATAATTTTCTTAAATGCTTCGCAGGCTGCGGCAGACTGCTGTTTTCATCGAGTGACACTGTCTATGGTGAGGGTAGCGAAGGCGTTTTGTTTAATGAAAGCTCACCGCTGGTTCCTGTTAATGTATACGGCGCTCAAAAGGCAATGGCTGAGAGCCTTGTCGGAAAGGCTGGCGGGGTAAGCGTTCGTTTCCCTTTCCTTGCGGGCAGAAGCCTTAACCCGAAGCGTAAGAATTTCAGCGATGTTATTGCTCAAACAGTTTTAAGCGGCAAAAGCATTGTAATGTTCACCGATGCTGTTCGCAGTGTTCTTGATTATAATACAACTGCCTTGCTTGTCCTCAGGCTTTTTGAATATAAGGACAGGCTGCCGTCAGTAATAAATGTCTGTGGCGACGACGCGCTTTCAAAGTATGATATCGGCTGCGCCTTTGCCGAGACTATCGGCGTTGACAGCCGCCTGATTATCCCTGAGCAAACACCTGTTGACGGCATCAGAGCGCCCCGCGCGCTTTATGCCGCGATGGATAACAGCTTGCTTAAATCAATTTTAGGCATTGACGCAATACATATCGATTTCTCAAAAATTTAAGGGATGTGACACTGTTTGAAAAAAATTCTTGTTACAGGCGGCGCGGGCTACATCGGCTCGGTGCTGGTGCCTATGCTGCTCAACGAGGGCTACAGCGTTACGGTACTTGATAATTTCTATTTTAACCAATGCACTCTGATGGAATGCTGCAACAATAAGAACTTTAATGTTATCCGCGGGGATTCGCGTGATGAGCGTATTGTTGCCTCGGCAATGGAGGGCGCGGATTATATAATTCTTCTCGCCGCGCTTGCGGGCTTCCCGCTGTGCGATAAAGACAAAATTGCCGCGTGGACAACGAACTGCGATGCGATAGAGATGGCCTTGCGCCTACGCAAGCCGGAGCAAAGAGTATTATTCCCTTGCACCAACAGCGGCTACGGCATAGGTCAAAACGGCATTTATTGCACAGAGGAATCGCCGATTAATCCCATTTCACTTTACGGGCGCTCAAAAATGGCGGCGGAAAAAGCTGTTCTTGAGGCAGGAAATTCGCTTACTTTCCGGTTCGCAACGCTTTTCGGCGCATCGCCGAGAATGAGAACGGATTTGCTTGTGAACGATTTCGTTTACAGGGCGGTTTTTGACCGCACCACGGTAATATTTGAAGGCAATTTTAAGCGCAATTATCTTCATGTTCGCGATGCCGCGGGCGCGTTTATATTCGCAATAAATAACTTTGAAAAAATGTGCGGAAGGCAGTATAACTGCGGCCTTTCAGATTCAAACATCTCAAAGCTTGAGCTGTGCGCTAAGATTAAAGAGCATTTGCCTAAGTTTGTCTATATTGAGGCGCCTGTGGGCGAGGACCCCGACAAGCGCGATTATATTGTGTCAAACGAGCGCATTGAAAGCGTAGGCTGGCGTCCGAAATACAGCCTTGACGACGGTATTGAAGAGCTCATAAAAGTGTACGAGATTATCAAGAATAATAAATATTCAAATGTGTGAGGCGCTTTATGATTAATATTTTAAAGCCTGATTTTGTCTTTGAAGATGACAGGGGAGCTATTAATCAGCTTATTCACAAGGGCTACAATCAAGTTAATGTAGTTTATTCCAATGCCGGAGCCGCAAGGGGAGGGCATTATCACAAGCTAAATAAAGAAGCGTTTTTTATTGTCAGCGGTTCGGTGCGCGTGTCGGCTTCAAGAGACGGCGACAGCATTGAAATGATATTCAACAAAGGTGATATGTTTGAAATTGAGCCCGGGACGGCGCACGATTTCTGCTTTTTGACCGATACCGTGCTTGTGGGTATGTATGACAAGGGCGTTGAACTTGAAAACGGCGAAAAGGATATCATTAAGGTTTAGTGAGGGTATTATGGAAGCGATTATTCTTGCAGGCGGTATGGGAACTCGCCTGACTGAACGCATCAAGGATATGCCTAAGGTTATGGCACCCGTTAATGGGGTGCCTTTTCTTGATTATGTTTTAAATATGCTTATCAGGTACGGAGTGAGGCATTTTATTTTTGCGGTAGGGTATAAAGCACCCGCCATACTTGACTACTACGGCAGCAGCTATAAAGGCGTGCCGATCGACTACGCTTTTGAGGATACACCTCTCGGCACAGGCGGCGCTATAAAGAACGCGATGGCTCTTTGCGCTCAGCCCCGCGCGGTTGTGGTCAACGGTGACACTCTTTGCGATGTGAATTTATCGGCTATGCTTGCCTGCCACCTTGAAGCGGGCAGACCCGTCACCTTGTGCGCTAAGCAAATGCGTGATTTTGACAGATACGGCAGCCTTGAAATTAAGAACGGCAGAGTCAAGTCCTTTAATGAAAAGAAACCAACCGGTTGCGGAAAAATAAACTCGGGAGTATATATCGTCGAAAAAAGCCTGTTTGATGCAATACATGAAACAGTATTTTCTTTTGAAAAAGCCGTCCTCGAAAATGAGAATATACATATTACCGCGTTTGAAACCGACGGGTATTTTATTGATATCGGTATTCCCGAGGACTATGACAAAGCAATCGAGCAGCTTGATTCGTTCATAACAGCAAAAGCGGTTTTTATCGACCGTGACGGAACTCTTAACCGTGAAGTGAATTATCTGAGCAATTCCGGGGATTTCAGCTTTATTTACGGAGCGCCTCAAGCCGTTGAAAAGCTGCACCAAATGGGCTATCTCGTAATTGTTGTAACAAATCAAGCGGGCATCGCTAAGGGTTATTATAATGAATGCGCAGTAAACAAGCTTCACGGTTACATCGATAAACTGCTTGAAGAAGAAAACACATATATTGACGCCTATTATTATTGCCCGCATCACCCCGGCGGTAGTGTACCGCAGTACGCTGTTGAATGCGAATGCCGCAAGCCGAAAACAGGGATGATTGACAAAGCTGTGAGCGATTTTAAAGCTAAGGGGATTCAAATTAATTTAGAGCGCTCGGTTATGGTCGGCGATACAGAAAACGATATACTGACAGGAAAAAATGCTTCTATAGGTAAATGTGTGCTTGTAAGAACAGGTCACCCGGCCGACGAAGGCTCTACCTCAGCAGACGCCGTTATTGATTCCATAGCAGGACTTCCCGACATTCTTGAATAACGAAAACGACTCACGGCGTTACTGCCGCGGGTCGTTTTAATTTATGAACTTCAATTTATTAATGTCCGCTTTTATCTGAAAACATATAATGGGTTAACATTGTTGTTTGGAGCGGATTAAATGATACAAGGCTTTTCTTTACTCGGGCATACAACGCAGGCGCTGATTGCAACGCTTTTTACATGGGGTATAACGGCTCTGGGAGCGGCTCTTGTGTTGTTATTTAAGCGGATTAATGCAACTGTTATGGACGCGATGCTTGGCTTCGCGGCAGGGGTAATGACCGCCGCCTCATTTTGGTCGCTGCTATCACCCTCAATTGAAATGGCAATCGGACTTGGTATGAATGCATGGGCAGTCGCCTTGTGCGGCTTTATGGGCGGGGGAATGCTGCTTTTTGTTGGCGATAAAATCTTTGAACGCTTGGATTTTGTTCAAGGAAACAGAGCTTCAAGCAAGAAACGGTGCATGCTGCTGATCTTTTCAATTACACTGCACAATATACCCGAAGGGCTTGCGGTCGGCGTTGCATTTGGCTCTCTCGCATATGGCCTGGAGGGCGCCACTCTCGCGGCCGCCTGTCTGCTCGCAATTGGTATAGGTCTGCAGAATTTCCCCGAGGGGACTGCGGTGAGCGTGCCGCTGCGCCGTGAGGGAATTAAACGCGGCAAGGCGTTTTTTTTTGGTCAGATAAGCGGAGCGGTTGAGCCGCCCGCGGGTTTTTTAGGCGCGCTGCTTGTTTTAAGAATGCGTTTATTACTGCCGTTTCTTCTCGCGTTTGCGGCCGGCGCGATGATTTATGTAGTAGTTGAAGAGTTGATACCCGAAAGTCAGTCAAACAGTAAAAAGGATGTAATGGCGCTGTTTACGCTTGTGGGTTTTTCGGTTATGATGCTGCTTGATGTTGCGCTTGGTTAGGTAGATTGATCTTATATGTTTAAAGAAAGAATGTGGATTACACATTCTTTTTATATATTTAGCAGGCTTCAATCATAATAAATTATGGCTACGTTTCCTGAAATTATCTCAATAAATGATATAAAACTATAGTATTTTCTAAGTAATTATAGTAATATAAATAGTATGAATATTCAACGGGAGGTAAAGATATGGAGCTTATGACCTATAAGTGCCCTAATTGCGGAGGCGCAATTGTTTTCAGCAGTGAAACACAGCAATTTAAATGCGAAAGCTGTGACAGCATATTTAGTGAGGAACAGCTTAGCGCCCATGACGCCACCTTAGAGCAGGAGAAGAACGAGCAGCAAAGCGAGCAACAAAGTGAGCAGCAGATTGAACAACAAAGTGAGCAACAAAGTGAGCAGCCGAATGAGCAAAGTGAGCAACAGAGTGAGCAGCAGCTCTCAGCCGAGGAACCGGCTCAGTCTTCATATGATTGGCAGCAGATGCCCGGTGAGCAGGAGTTGGAGGGTGCAAAAGCCTATTCCTGCGAATATTGCGGCGCTCAGATCGTTACCGACAGCACCACAGCTGCGAGCGAATGTCCTTACTGTAATAACCCGATTATTATGGTTGAGCAGCTTTCCGGCATTAACCGCCCTGACCTCGTTATTCCTTTTAAGCTTGATAAAACTGTCGCTGAAGCTAAGCTGAAGGATTTCTACAAACATAAGCCATTACTCCCCAAAGAATTCGCGTCAGCCAATCGAGTTAAAAAAATCAGCGGAGTATATGTTCCGTTTTGGCTTTATGATTGTAATGTTTCTGCCTCTGTCAGTTTCACGGCAACAAAAACACGTAGCTGGAGGGACAGCAAGTATAATTATATCGAAACATCTCACTATAATGTATGGCGCAAGGGTACGCTTGAATTTGATAAAGTACCCGTTGACGGCTCAAGCAAAATGGATGACGCATACATGGAAGCGGTCGAACCGTTTGATTACGATGCGCTGGTTGATTTTAACCCCGCTTTTCTTTCGGGTTACCTTGCGGATAAATATGATGTTGACTCTCATCAAAGCATTCCGCGCGCAAACGAGCGAATTGAAATAAGTACAGCGGAGATGTTCAAATCCACCGTTGTCGGCTACACTACTGTTACGCCGCAAGGCGCGAACATTCAGGCTAATAACGGCGTTTGCCGCTACGCTCTGATGCCGGTTTGGATTCTGAACACCAAATACGGTGATAAAACCTTCACCTTTGCAATGAACGGCCAAACGGGCAAGCTTGTGGGCGAGCTGCCGGTAGATAAAAAGAAATTTTGGCTGTATTTTTCCGGAATTTTCGCGGCGGTTTTGGCAATAGCCCAATTCTTTATTTTTTAAGGGGGTGGCGTTATGAAAAAAATATCTGTGATTATTCTGGCGTTGCTCCTGCTTTGCTCTATTGCCGTTTCAGCGTCAGCTCAGGAAAATTATTTCTATAATTACAGCGATAATGAGCTGTTTACCGAGGATGAAAAGGCAAAGCTTGATACCGAGATGAGCGAATTCACTCGGCTATACGATATGAAGCTGTATTTTATTGTAAAGAGCGGCAGTCCCGAAACGAATGGCAGAGCTTATTCCGACAGCTTTATAAGTGAGCACGGGCTTAATACCGGCGAAGTCGGCGGTGTGATAATGGTTTATGACCTTGACACTCCCGAATTCGGCTGCTATACATACGGCTTTTGCGATGATATATTCACCGATGGTGAAAAAACAGAAATCCTGAAAACTCTCGACCTTCATTATGATAATACAAAAAATACATATAATTATTACGCAATGTATTCAAACATCATCTCTGATGTTTCATATTTTTACTCATCAAAAAGGCCAAACACTCTTGGCGAGTATGCGCCGAATTACTACTATGGCGCGCCAGACTCCAAAGGGGCTTTTGTGACCGATGACGCCGATCTTTTCACAGACGTGCAGGAAGCCGCTTTACTCGCAAAGATTGAAACTATGAGAGCGAAATACAACAATGATTTTGTACTTCACACTACAAACAGCCTGGGCGGTAAAAGCGTTGTTGATTATGCAGACGATTATTATGATTACAACGGATATGCCAATGATGGGCTTATGTTTATGGTTTGTATGGCCGGCGGCGAGGGGAATCGGGATTATTACACAAGTACCAAGGGTAAGGCAATCAATATCTTTAATGACTACGCCCGCGGCAGGACCGAGGATGAGGTTGTCGATCTTCTTATAAGCGGTGACTATTACGGCGCCTTTGATGAATACCTCAATATGGTAGATATCATCTACGCAAAGGCAGAAACAGGCAAGCCATATGATTATAACAATAAATTCTTGTCTACAAATGACATTTTTACCTATGAGATTATATCGTTAGTGAGCGCCGCTTTTGCCGCCTTCATAGTTTTGCAGGTTATGAAGAGTAAAATGAACACCGCAATTAAAAAGTCTGACGCGCGTGATTATGTTGTACCCGGCAGTCTTAATATTACCGACGGTCAGGATGTTTTTACGCACAGCACGGTGGCCAAAACCGCTATTCAGAAATCCGGCTCTTCCGGCGGAGGAGGGAGCCATTCAAGCTCAAGCGGTTCCTCTCACGGCGGCGGCGGCGGAAAGTTTTGATGTGCGATGAAAGGTAATAGTTTTTCAGGTGTTATCATCAGCATTCTAATTAATATGCTCCTGAATTTTGAGCTTGGGCTGATTACGCTTGTGCTGCTGATACTTCATTTCGCATTAAAGATATCAATAATTTTTTCAATTATTGCTTTTGCGGTGTGGTTGGGCAAAGCCCTTGTTGTCGTATTTGTAATAGGCTGGGCATACTCGGGCGCTCAAGCTCCCGTTAAAACAAAAAGGAACGTTAACCCCTATTCGGCCTCCTCAAGTCAATACCTTAATAAGGGCGGCAAGGTACAAAATAAGAAAAGTGACAATGTGCCCGTCGCGGATAATTCTTTGACAAACAATGATTTATCCGTTATAATAAAAAATGAGCAGACAGATAATGAATAATAAGGAGAGATAGTTATGGGTTTAATTAAAGCAGGCGTGGGCGCACTCGGCGGAGCACTTGCGGACCAATGGCGCGAATATTTCTACTGCGAAGCGCTTGAGAGTGATATTCTCGTTTCCAAGGGTTCTAAGCGCGTTAACGGCAGAAGCTCTAACACCAAAGGGAACGATAACATTATTTCCGACGGTTCAATTGTTTCCGTTAACGACGGCCAGTGCATGATTATTGTCGAGCAGGGCAAGGTCGTTGATCTCTGCGCGGAACCGGGTGAGTTTGTTTATGATACATCAACGGAGCCGAGCATATTTTACGGCGGTCTGAATAAAGAAAATATTAAAAATAACTTTGCTGTTGTCGGTAAGCGTTTCACCTTTGGCGGAGATACAGCAAAGGATCAGCGCATTTATTATTTCAACACAAAAGAAATCCTCGGCAATAAATATGGCACGGTTAATCCCGTTCCGTTTAGGGTTGTCGACAAAAACATAGGGCTTGATATTGATATTGCTATACGCTGCAACGGTGAATATTCTTACAAAATCATTGATCCGCTGATGTTTTACACAAACGTGTGCGGCAATGTTGAGTATGAATACTCGCGCACTGAAATTGACAGTCAGCTTAAAACGGAGCTTATGACCGCTCTTCAGCCTGCGTTCGCTAAAATCAGCGATATGGGTATTCGTTACAGCGCGCTCCCGGGTCACGCTGTGGAGCTTGCAGATGCTCTCAATGAAGTTCTGTCGAAAAAATGGACTGAGCTTCGCGGCATATCCGTCTACTCCTTCGGTGTCAATTCTGTCACGGCCTCAAAAGAAGATGAGGACATGATTAAGCAGCTTCAAAAGAGCGCAGTTTTGAGAGACCCAACCATGGCGGCGGCCACCATTGCGGGCGCTCAGGCTCAGGCAATGCAGGACGCAGCGAAAAACGAAGGCGGCGGTGGCGGCGCTTTTATGGCGTTCGCGGGCATGAATATGGCAGCGAATACGGGCGGAATGAATGCCGGAAACCTGTTCCAAATGGGACAGAATAAGCAGCAAGAAGCCGTTCCTACAGGCTGGAATTGCGCCTGCGGCGCTTCGGGCAACACTGGTAAATTCTGCGCGCAATGCGGTCAACCCCAACCCGTAGGCTGGATCTGCGCTTGCGGCAATCTGAACAAGGGCAAATTCTGCTCACAGTGCGGCAAAGCGAAGCCCGAATCAGCGCCTCTTTATAAGTGCGACAAGTGCGGCTGGGAGCCCGAGGACCCGAAAAACCCGCCGAAATTCTGCCCTGAGTGCGGCGACCCGTTTAATGACGGTGATAAAAAATAAACCCTGACCTTTGTAATGGTAAAGGTAAAAAGACGGTTCTGCGTTATTTGCGCAGAACCGTCTGTCATAATACTGAATATTAACTGATGAAATATATCTTTCTTTAAATTAAACCTTATTCAGCCGTAAAGTGAATGTTGGATAAAATGTATTCAAAATCGGAAGCCGAGCTGTCAAAGGTACTCGCCAAGTCGGCGAATGTGATTACATAGGTGTTATCGGCTACAAACAGATAGATATATTGGTACTTCATTTCCATACCGCTGACATTGCAGGTAAAGGTAAGAATTCTCGCATCCTTTTCATCGACCGTTGTTGGCTCAACCTCGCCCTGAACGGTCAGATTATCAAAAGTATCCTTATAAATATCCAGCGCATCATTTACCACTTCATCAAGGGTATCGTTATTGAAAGACTCATTTTTAACCATAAAGCTTGCTGTGTTTTTCATATACTGAACGGGAAGCACTGAGCCTTCCACACGCTCCCAGCCTTCGGGCGGTATAATATCAACAATAACATTGCCCTTCTGCTTTTCTTGAGACTGAGCTCCATCGACGGGCAGACCTTCTGAATTTACAGTTTGGTTTGCTGACGCGGTGGAATCATTCTTAGCTTCGGTGTCTTTCTTTCCACACGCCGCAAGTGTGGCCATAGTCATTAAAACCAATAGCAGAGCCAAAATTTTCTTCATAATTCAACCTCCAAGTAATAATGTTTTAATCAAAAGTGAAAGGTGGTTGCTAATCCGTTTGCCGTAAACGGTCGAACATATAAAAAGAAGCTGTCATTTCTATCATTAAATAAACAGCTTCTTGATACATATGGAACGCTTCATCTTCACAAATGATTTATTTAATTATAATATAAAAACATGGGAAAATCAATATGAGTTTTAAAAATATCTTGTATGTACATGATACAAAAACAGCAAGCCGAAAAATCGACTTGCTGTTTTTTGGTGGAGATGAGGGGGATCGAACCCCTTACCTCTTGAATGCCATTCAAGC